>NZ_JBFULQ010000506.1:0-3996 GCF_054049815.1 Mesorhizobium sp. P5_C1
AGCAAGGGGTGGCGAAGCCAAGGACGGCTAGCAACGCGAACGCTGTCCTGATCATTTATGGCCTTCTGACTGCTCTCAATGCAGAGAATAGACGACGGCGCCCACAACGGAAATGCGTAGCTGTAACGGCCTATGTCCGCAGTGGGTCAGTTCGAGGCTTCGGACCCACCGGATTGAATGTCTGCATTCTCGCGCGTTCTTACCGGAATCGGTCGGACCGCTTCCGGCCGATCCCGGCCATTGGCGAGCGCCTGCTGATTGGTTTTGACCCTAGGAGAAGCCCTTGATGATYGGCTTGSCGACKCATCGGCAGCCGATTTCCTCGCCCGGYTGGATGTAGCGTTTCACCGCCGGGTCATACCAACCGACCGAAATSTTATAGCGGACCTTGTCGCGRCCAGCCTGGACGTGYGTGGGGCGCRGCTCATGGCCGCCGCCACTGTGCATCCACTCGGCCTCGTCAAGGCCGACCTCGGTCAGACGCACCTTGTTGAAAGCCGCCGTGGCCTTGTTGTTCTGGTCGAGCGCGATGAAGGCCGCGCGCCGCTTCGTGACGCCAAGCCTGCCCTCCAGGTCCTTGGTGACCTGACCGACGTCGCGGCCCGTCTGCACGCCTCGCATGACGATGCCTTCGACCTGGTCGAAATACTGCGACGGGATCGACTTGATCAGCGCCACGTTGGCGTGGATCGTGGCGTCGACCACGTCTCGCATCGCAGCGGTCATCTTGAACTCGACCGAGATGCCGCCATCGCGCAGGATCTTGCGCAATGCGTCGCTGGAACGCTTCTCGACCGACAGCGCGAAATAGTCGCCCAGCTGCTCGGACGCGACGTCGAAGCGCTTGGTCCACTGAGCGGCGAGTTTGCGGATCGACCGACGCAGCGCATCCGCCGGCGTCTCGTCCTGCGCCATACGGGGCGTATTGGCCCGGTAGGAGGCTCGGAGCCAGTAGACCACGCTATCGCTCATGGCCTCGACAAGGCGCGTCAGCCGGCCCTGGTAGGCCGCCCTAATCCCGGCGTTGGGCCGGACCGGGCGTAGAACCTTTTCGTTGCGCTTGGCCGTCCTTCGGCTTTGGAGGCCCGACATCACGATCCCTCAGCGTCTCGGCGATCTCGCGATCGTCGGGCGTCTGTGTTTTGAGGAGTTCCCAGAGGTTGAGCGTAATCAAGCGGTGCCGCTGTTGGCCGTTTCGTAGGCGGTACTATCTGCCGGCTCCTTGGGATTGGCAACACCGTCTCTTTTGTGGTTCGTCGCGGCCGAAATACTGCTTGGGCCCGGTGTCGACCGTGAGCCTGTGGGCTACCGCGCGGTGGTTCCGATCATGGAGCAGTCGAACACCGGGCCGCCTGCCAAATAGGAGGCGAGCCTGGGTCCCGAGACAAGGCCAGCGATCTCCCGAACCAGTTTTTGCCGAATTGCGACTTCGAATAGGTTGAGGTCGTCAATCCCGATCACGAATGCGTCTGGGCCACCGATGACGCAATGCTCGTAATAGAGGCTCAGATAGCGCGCGCCATAGGATTGAAAGGCGTTGGAACCACCGCGCCGCAGCGACACGGGCAGGCCGTTGATGGTGATGCCGGAGCCTGTCAGTCTGTCCCGTATAGGCGCGACCGGCAGGCCGGCATTGTTGGGACCATCGCCCGATACATCGATCACCCGGCGCGCGSCTACGGTGCGGCTCTGCGAAAACAGGTCACCCGCCGACAGAAAGGCGCCCGAAATGGAGGTCCCTGGCTGCSCGCTAATAGGCTYGATTGCCAAGGCATCGGCGAACTGTCTTGCKTCGGCRTAGCTACCGACAATCGTCCAGGGCAGGAGGACGCGCTGATAGTTCGGSCCAGCCCATTCGAGATACGAAACCGCGACCTTACCGCGTGCGCCCAATCCTATGGCTCTSGCGAGGTCCGGGTGCCGAAATGCATTGACGTAACCGTCGCGCTGAATCCGTTGCTCGGACAGGCTCATCGAGGATGAAACGTCCACAGCGAGGACCAGTTCAAGATCGACGCCGAGCTTTCCGGGTTCGGCCCCCGTCGATGGGGAGCAGGGACAGCTGGCGAGAAGCGCCAGTGCCATCAGGCACGATCTTGTCGACCGCCGTATTGTCGGCAGGTCGGGTCGAATTTTCCAGCCAAACGATGTTGTCATCCGGCACTGCCCCCGGCGCCACAGGCGCGATCTCAGCAATCCAATGGGGAGTGTGCGTTGGCTTGTGACGGCGCACTTCACCCGATTGGGTGAGGGCGCCACTCAAAGTCKTGAGGGCACGCGCAAGCGCGATAGSAGTGCCGTGAGCTCGGCCTGGCGATGCGTTCCCGTTTTGGCGAGGATAGCCCGAAGTTGGGTTCGCGCGGTTTCACGGCCAATCGCCAATCGGGCRCYCGCSGCATCGATTCCGTCGCCGGAGCTCAGGCTTGAGGCCAGTCGCGCTTCGGCCGCCGTGAGTTGAAATGTYTGGCCGAGCAACCGTTCCGATGGCGCCCGTTCCCTCACAAGGTCGGTGAAGCAAAGCAGAAAGTCGCCGCCATTGAACAARTCGCGCACGAATGAAGTCATCGGCACGATCTCGGCAAGAAGCCAAAACGATCCGCCRCGGGCGATGACTTCCGGCTCGGCCGGAGACCCTCCGTCCGGTGCGCTTGAGACAGCAGCCTCGATCATCCGCTGCAGGCGGCGATCGCTCTCCCGATCCGCTGCGTGGATGCGGCCGTGGCGCACCACAAGGTCGGAGCCGAACAGAGCATCCGCATGCTCGTTGCATCGCGTCAAACAGCCCCGACGATCAAGCAGCGCCGCGCCAAAATTGAACTGGTCGAGGACGGCCAGGGTCGGGTCAAGCGAAACCTCCCAGATTTTCTCGGCCAAGCTGACGATCCGGCTCAGGTCCGGCGCCACGCGCAGGAAATAGTCGGCCTCGGATAAATCAAAGGGTCCTCTGCGATCGTCGCGGTACATTGACAGGATCCACTTGCGTTTTTTCACCACAAAGTAGACGCCTGCCCACCACTCGCGGTGCCCGGGGCGAGCTATTTCCTGATAGTAGGGAAGAACCTTTCTTTCCTCGGCGGTGGTGATTTCGTCCTCGACGGTGAAGCAGATTGCGGGCTTTGCAAGCCGCTTCAACCTTTCGCAATAGAGGTCGGGAGCGCCTTCGATGCGCTTAAGCCAGAGTGCGCCGAATTCAGCATGTTCCGTCGAGTCCGGGGTCAGTCTGGTCCGGTTGCGCTGATCGGTCTGAAAAGGGTGCGTGACATCACAGGTGCGAATAACGCAACTCGTCGCCCCTAGGGAATCCGCAAGTTTTTGAAGCGCCTCCGGCCACCGCCCAAATTCGAAAGCGGCGCCGTAGCAATCCTCGATCGCGGGCGCGATTGCCCGATTGGCAGCCATATAAGTCTACCTTGGGATGGATACACGCGTTCATAAGTACCACAGATCCGGCAAAACCTGGAATGGCGATGCCGCTGTCGAGGTCCCGGCCTCCTTGCAAAGCCGTTCAGGCGATGACTAGGCTCGATCATTTTGAACGCTGGAACCCTTGGTCGGGTGCTCTGAGGTCACGAATGAAACGTCCGCTCTTGAAGATACGCGGCCCGAAGCTGCCGGTCCGCTCTCGGCCCGAAGCTGCGCGTCAGCAATGCGCCCCATCTCAGCCGTATAGATCAGCTTTGCCGTTTCCTGAAAGCTGACGTCGCAGGGGAACGCGCTGGATGCTACCGGGGAAAATTCAACAGCGCAGCTGAGATTCGCGGGGACCGCATTGAGAGCCGAACGCTATGCTGCCGCCTTAAGCGTCTGAAGTCCGTCGCGAATGTTGAATACCAGTTGGTCGGCGCAGGCCAAGTCAACATTCAGATGGGTCACAATTCGAACGATTCTTTCTCCGAATGCACCGACACGAAAGCCTCTCGTGTCAAGAAAGCTGACCAGTTGCGAAGCAGTAGGGCCCTCGGATGAAATCCTAAAGATGACGATGTTCGTTTCAAC
>NZ_JBFULQ010000507.1:0-3968 GCF_054049815.1 Mesorhizobium sp. P5_C1
CGTAGAGGGTGACGAACTGTCCCGGCAGAAGGATATGGCGAGGATTGGGGAAAACTGCGCGGGCCGCGACCGTCCCAGTCTGCGGGTCGATCTCGTTCTCGATAAATTCGATTCGACCGGGCGTGTCGTAGTCCGTCCCGTTCGCAAGACGAAGCGAAAGTTTCAATGTGCTCGGATCGACGTTACTGCCGCTCGTCGCCTCCTGCTGCCGGATCGTCACAAGCAACCCTTCGGTCACAGCGAAAGCCACGCGGACGGTGTCCAGGCCGACTATGCGTGCCAGCGCACCGGAATCCGATCCGACCAGATTGCCGGTCGTGAACGTCGCGCGGCCGATGTTGCCGGAGATCGGGGCAGTGATACGAGCATAGGACAGGTTGAGTTCGGCGGTAGTCAGGGACGCCTGGGCAACCTGCACGTCCGCGGCAGCGACATCGAATGCCGCCTGGACCTCGTCTAGAGCGGCCTGTGAGATCGTTCTTCGGGCGAACAGATCCTGGTTGCGCGCCAGGCTCCGTTCGGCCGATATTCGTGTTGCCTCGGCACGCGCCACCTGCGCCCGTGCCGACGCAACCAGGGCATTGAGTTGATCCGGCTCGATCTCGAACAGCGTTTCCCCAGCCTTTACCGCTTGTCCACCCTTGAAATCGACGGAGTGCAGAAAGCCGGTGACACGCGCCCGGATGTCGACTGCCTCTATCGCTTCCACGCGACCGGTAAACTGCACGGGAGTGCTGACCCGCTGAACCTCGATCTTCTCGACGACGACAGCGGGCGGCGGCGCCTGCGTTCCGCCAGGTTGCTGGGCGAATGAAATCGAACTGATGAAAGGTGGTCCGGCGCCCCCCAAGCCAGCAGCCACCAAGCATGCCCAAAAAGCGCGGCTGATCCATCGCCGCCTCGCGACCGGACGATGTCGCTCGGATGCTTCGCACGGCGCCTTCATGACCGGGCTCTGCGCATCGTCAGGGCAATGGCAATGTAGGCGCCACCGGCGACAAGGAGGGAAATGCCAGCGACAGTACCTGGTGTGTAAATGCTGGTATAGGGCAACTTCAATGCGAGCGTCGCACTAGCGGCAAGGGCGACCAGGCCCGATACTCCGAACCACTGCCAACCATCTTGATCGCGCACCCGGAACGCGAGGGCGACTTGCAGGATGCCCTGCACCAGAAATACCAAGGCGATCAGAAGCGTGATCGCCAGAGCGCCCTTGAAGGGATTGAAGTATATAAGGATGCCGCCGACCAGCTCGACCGCGCCCGTGAGCTCTTGCCAGATGAATCCGCTCCACTCCTTGACTCGCAGGGATTGAACCATCTTCACAATGCCCGCGAGCGAAAGGACGATTCCAAGGACAACGCTTGCCGCGAATGTGGAAACCACCGGCAGCGCGACGGCCAGCACTCCAGCCGACGCAAGGCCAATGCCCAGCACCAAAAACCAACCCCATTTGGAACGCAGGGAGTCCGCTTGATGCTGGTGATCGGTTCCGCTCGTGGATGCGCCGCTCATCGTCGATTGCCTAACCAGAATTGCTGCACGAGCGGCGCCCATCTTTGATCTCCGGGAACGCTCTCTTGTCAGTAATCCACCGGATCACGGATTATCGGACAGGTCATGCAGTGGCCACCGCCACGACCGCGGCCTAGTTCCGCGCCGATGATGGTAATGACCTCCATGCCCTCCTTTCGCAGCAGCGTGTTTGTATAGGTGTTGCGGTCATAGGCGTACACGACGCCCGGCGATGCACAGACCAGATTTGCGCCACTATCCCATTGGGTGCGCTCGCGGACGTAGGCATTTCCGCCGGTCTCAACAACACGCATCTTCTTGAGGCCGAGCGAGTCGCGCACCGTCTCGACGAAGGTGCCTTTGTCCTTGTGCAGCTCGACGCCGCCCTTGCCGTCCGGCCGGTAGGAGAACGCCTCGATGCCATTGACGATATCTGGGTAGAGCAGCACGCAGTCGCGGTCGGCAAAGGTGAACACCGTGTCGAGATGCATCGCCGCGCGCAGCTTCGGCATCGCAGCGACGATGACGCGCTCGGCCGCGCCCTTCTCGAACAGCGTTGCAGCGAGCTGGCTGATGGCCTGACGCGAGGTGCGCTCGCTCATGCCGATCAGCACATTGCCCTTGCCGATCGGCATGACGTCGCCGCCCTCGAGCGTGGCGAGGCCCCAATCCTTGGTCGGGTCGCCCCACCACACGTTGACCTTGCCGGCGAAGTCGGGATGGAACTTGTAGATCGAGGTGGTGAGGATGGTTTCCTCATGCCGCGCCGGCCAATAGAGCGGGTTCTGCGTGACGCCGCCATAGATCCAGCAGGTGGTGTCGCGGGTGTAGAGCGTGTTCGGCAGCGGCGGCAGTAGATACTCGTTCACCCCGGCCGCGTCGCGGATCAGCTCGAGCTGTTCGCCGCCGATGGATTCGGGGAATTCATGGGTCGAGAGGCCGCCGATCAGCGTCTCCGCCAGATCGCGGTTGGAGAGCCCCTCCAAATAGGAGCGCACCTCGTCGACGAGGCCGAGGCCGATCTGATTCGGCACCACCTGATTGTCGAGGATCCATTTCTTCGCCTCGGGGACGGCGACAGTTTCGGCGAGGAGGTTATGCATCTCCACCACCTCGACGCCGCGATCGCGCATCTTGGTCATGAAGTCGAAATGGTCGCGCTTGGCGTTGTCGACCCACAGCACGTCATCGAACAGCAGTTCGTCGCAGTTGGTGGGCGTCAGGCGCTGATGGGCGCGGCCGGGCGCGCAGACCATGACCTTGCGAAGCTGCCCGACTTCGGAATGCACCCCGAATTTCGTTTCCATCGCCATGACTTGTGCCTTTCTCGTCAAGGTGTAATGGCGCCGGTCAACAGGCCGACGAAACCGGCGAGTCCAGCGACCAGTGTGGCGGCGAAGATGATGAGTTCGACCGATGTGAAGATCCGCGCGTTCTGTTCGCGCCGCGCCCAGAGGTACAGGACGGTTCCCGGCACGAAGAGCACCGCCACCAGCAGGACGTATTTCAAGCCGGCGGCCAGAAACATGACAAGCGTGTAGACGACGGCGATCCAGGCGAATAACTGGTCGCGCCCGCGCTGACCAGGCGAGGTCTCGTACCCCTCGCCGCGGCGGGCGATCAGCACGCCATAGCCCGCGACCAACAGGTAGGGCAGCAGCGCCGTCACGCTTGTCATGTCGAGCATGAAGTTGAAGGCGTCACGCGACCAATAGGTTGAGATGACGAATAGCGAGACGACGATATTGGTCAGCCAAAGCGCGTTGGCGGGAACCCGGTTGCCGTTCTGCGCCGCGAAAAGCTTGGGCATGTCCTGCGACTTCGCCGCGGCGAACAGCACCTCGGCGCAGATCAGCGACCAGGCGAGATAGGCGCCGAGCACTGACACCAGCACGCCGATGGAAATGAACACCGCGCCCCAATGTCCCACGACCAGTTCGAGCGCGCCGGCGAGCGAGGGCTGCTGGACTCCGGCGATGGCCGCACGCGTAGCCGTGGCGTAGGGCAGAAGGGTGATGGCCACCATCAGGCCGGTGACGCCGACGAAACCCAGGATGGTCGCGGTGCCGACATCAGAACGCTTCTGAGCGAAGCGCGAATACACGCTAGCCCCCTCGATGCCGAGGAAGACGAAAACGGTGATCAGCATGGTGTCGCGCACCTGCGCCAGCAGGGTCTTTTCCGGCATGCCCACGCCGCCGAGAAAATTCTCGGAGAATTGCGTGTAGTTGAACGCGAATGCCATGGCGAGGATCGCCACGATGATCGGTACGATCTTGGCGACCGTCACGACGCTATTGATGAAGGTGGCCTGCTCGACGCCGCGCAGGATCATGAAATGGAAGGCCCAGATGCCAACCAGCGAGACGATGATCGCGGTCGCGGTGCTGCCATCCCCGAAAATCTCCGGGAAAAAGCGCCCGAGCGTCGATCCGATCAGCACCCAGTAGAAG
>NZ_JBFULQ010000508.1:0-3961 GCF_054049815.1 Mesorhizobium sp. P5_C1
GCTCGCACGTCGCCTCGGCCTGCCGTTCCGCACCGGCGGCTCGCTTTGCGCATCCAAGGTTCCGGACGCTCAGGCGGCCTATGAAAGCGCCAACACGCTGAACTCGACCATCCTGGCCGGCACCAACTTCGTGCTGCACTCGGCCGGCTGGCTCGAGGGCGGGCTCGTCTCCTGCTACGAAAAATTCATGATGGACATCGACCAGCTCGGCATGACGCAGAAGTTCTCCGAGGGCGTCGATCTGTCGGAAAACGGTCAGGCGATGGATGCCATCCGCCAGGTCGGACCGGGCAGCCACTATCTCGGCTGCGACCACACCCAGGCCAATTTCCAGACCGCCTTCTATCGCTCCAACATCGCCGACAACAATTCCTACGAACAGTGGCTGGCCGAGGGCGAGAAGACCGCGCCGCAGCGCGCCAACGAGCTCGCCCGCCGCTGGCTGGAAAGCTATGAGGCACCATACCTCGATCCGAGCACCGACGAAGCCTTGAAGGACTTCATCGCCAAGAAGAAGGGGTCGATGCCCGACGCCTTCACTTGAAAGGAGCCCGAGTCAGGCGGGGCTAAAGTCGCCAACATCATTCACAAGGAAGTCTGGCGGAGTGCATTCTCCGATCCGGTCAAGAAGGAATGATTGCGCCTGCCGGCAGCGTTGACCGTATCGCTTCGGCGCTTCTCGCCAACGGCCTTGTTCTACGTGGCGGCTTCAATTTTGAGCTGGGCGATGCGCCGCCACCGGGCCAGTCGGGCGCTCCCTCCAAGGCCGTCCTGCTGGTGGGGCAGGCGGGTGCTGCGTCCTGGCCGCATTTCCTGCGCTGGCGGGAAAAGCAATCGCCGACCATTGCCAATCCGCTCGACACCTGGTCGCGTGAAGTGATCGGGGCGGTGGCCGAGGTATTCGGGGCGAGGGCCATTTCACCGTCCGACAAGCCCTATCTGCCATTTCAGCAATGGGCGATGCGGGCGGAGGGGCTGAAGCCGTCACCGCTCGGCATCCTCATGCATCCGCAATATGGGCTGTGGCACGCCTATCGTGGTGCGCTGCTGTTCGAGCAAGAACTTCCTCTCCAAGCCGTTGAGACGCCGCTCCACCTTTGCGATGCATGTGTGGAAAAACCTTGCCTGAAATCCTGTCCGGTCGACGCTTATTCCGAACAAGGTTTCGCCTACCAATCCTGTCTGGCGCATGTGCGGGGAGCAAATGGCGGACCGTGCCGAAGCGGCGGCTGCCTCGACCGCAACGCCTGTCCGTACGGCACGGCCTATCGCTATCCATTGGAGATCCAGGCTTTTCATATGGCGGCATTCGCCGGTCTGTAGTCGCCACGCCATCCTGCACGAAATGTTGACTGCCGGGTTCAGGGAACGCCTTGTTCTGGCGGCTCACGCGGATATGTATCGCGCATCTAATGAACGGAGCAGGCGATGACGAAACAAGACCTTCAGATCAAGACCAGGGATGGCGTTGCCAGGGCAGGACTTTTCCGCGCTGCAAACACGTCCCCGGCCAAGGCCGGCATCATCCTGTATATGGATGCGTTCGGGCCGCGCGCTGCGCTCGATGGCATGGCGGAACGGTTGGCGGGCGAAGGCTATGCGGTGTTGGTGCCGGACCTGTTCTACCGCAATGCGCCCTACGGGCCGTTCGACGCCAAGACCGCCTTTGCCGAGGAAAAGACCAAGACAGTGCTGATGGCGCTGGTCACCGGCACCACGCAAGAGATGACCATCAGCGACAGTGGTGCATTCGTCGATGCGCTGGCTGCCGAGGGTGTTACCGGACCGATCGGGACGGTGGGCTATTGCATGGGCGGCGCACGGGCATTGAACGCCGCTGCAACCTATCCCGAGCAGATAAGGGCGGCGGCCAGTTTCCATGGCGGCAATCTGGCCAGCGATGCCGCCGACAGCCCGCATCGCAAGGCTGCCTCGATCAAGGCGCGTGTCTATGTCGGCACGTCCGGTGTCGACAGAAGTTTCCCGCCTGAGCAGTCGGCACGACTTGCCGAGGCGCTGCGAGTTGCGGAAGTCGACCATGTGATCGAGAACTATGTCGGCATGGCGCATGGCTGGTGCGTGCCGGATCATAGCGTCTTCGATGCGATCGGCGCCGAGCGCCATTGGAAGCGGTTGACGACGCTTTTTGCCGAAACGCTGATCTAAAACGGACCGGGACGTTGCCTGCGGTCGCACCGAACGGGTAGAGACTTGCACGATTGGCGCCGCCTGCTGAACGGCGCCGTCAGCGGGAACGATTTGGCCTGATGCAATCCTATGATGTCGTGATCATCGGCGCGGGCGCCGCCGGAATGATGTGCGCCGTGGAGACGGCCAAGCGCGGCCGTTCGGTGCTGATCCTCGATCACGCGGCGATGCCCGGCGAAAAGATCCGCATCTCCGGCGGAGGCCGGTGCAATTTCACCAACATCCATGCCAGCCCGAAGAACTTTCTCTCGGGCAATCCGCATTTCTGCATCTCGGCGCTCAGCCGCTACACGCAGCGCGATTTCATCGCGCTCGTCGAGCGCCACCGCATTGCCTATCACGAAAAGACGCTGGGGCAGTTGTTCTGCGACGGCTCCGCACGCCAGATCATCGACATGATGGTCGCGGAAATGCGGAGCAGGGGCGTGGAACTGGCACTGTCGGCCAACGTCGGTGATGTCCGCAGAACCGTGGAAGGATTTGTGCTTACCCTCTCCACCGGTACGGTCGCATGCCAGTCCCTGGTCGTGGCGTGTGGCGGCAAGTCGATTCCCAAAATGGGGGCGACCGGCTTCGGCTACGAGCTTGCCGAACGGTTTGGTCTTGCCATTGTCGAAACGCGGCCGGCGCTGGTGCCGCTGACCTTCGACGCAAAAACGCTCGAGCGGCTGGCGCCCCTGGCCGGCAATGCCGTCGAAGCGGAAGTCGCCTGTGGCAAGACACGGTTTTCCGAAGCGATGCTGTTCACGCATCGCGGCGTCAGCGGACCGTCCATCCTGCAGATATCGTCCTATTGGCGCGAGGGAGACGAAATCCGCATCGCCATGCTGCCGGGAGCCGACGTGGCAGACCTCATTCGCACCGCCAAGCGCGGCAACGGACGGCAAGCGGTGCAGACGGTGCTGGCAAATCATCTGCCGAAGCGGCTTGCGCAGTCGATCGCCGAGCGCACCGGGATCGACGGCAACCTCGCCGATCTTTCGGATGCTGAGATCAAAACCATCGCCGCGGCGGTCAATGACTGGCACATCAAGCCGGCCGGTTCGGAGGGCTATCGTACGGCCGAAGTGACGCTTGGCGGGGTCGATACCAACGGACTTGACCAGAAGACGATGCAGGCGAAATCTGTCCCAGGCCTGTTCTTCATCGGCGAAGTCGTCGACGTCACGGGGTGGCTGGGCGGTTATAATTTCCAGTGGGCGTGGTCGTCCGGCTGGGTTGCGGGGCAAGCGGCCTAAAGCACCAAAAATGGCGACGATGCTACTTCGGTGCCTTCGCCAGCGCTTTCTTCTTCTTTTTGGCCTGGTTGTAATCGATGGCGGCCCGGACAAGGTCTTTCAGCGCGCGCTCATCGAGCTCATCGCCCTCGAAAAGATCGATCGCACGCCACACCTTGCCGTCCAACCCCGCGTTGAAGAGCTTGCCGGGGTCCGGCAGGCTGGCGCCGTGGGAAAAGGTCAGTTTCACCTTGTCCTTGTGGGCGTTGCCGACGGCGATCATTCCGTCGCGGGACCACACCGGGCTTCCCATCCACTTCCATTCCTAGATGATCTCGCCATCGGATTCAAGAATGGTCTTGCGGACGCTGGCGAGCGTCTTGCCACGCCAGTACGTGAGGCCCTCGAACAGCTGGTCGATCTGTTGCGATGGAATCATTGCGTGCCTTTCTCTTCCAAGACGCGTTTTGTTTGCCGCGCTTTACCAGCGCGCCAGCTGGTTGATCTGAACGAGGTTGCCGCAGGTGTCGTTCAAC
>NZ_JBFULQ010000509.1:0-3936 GCF_054049815.1 Mesorhizobium sp. P5_C1
GGGAGTCGGGAGACTGTCGCCACGCCTAGCGCCGCCGCTTCATTGGTGTCGCCAATTTGGCGTCCCAGGGGGGCCGCTGCCTCACGGTGACGGGCGTTTCTCATTTTTCGCTGGCGGCGCCTTCAGAGGTAGTTTGATGCGTTGTCACGTATGGAAAGACGCGACCAACGTCCCGTCCATCAAGATCTGGAGTTGGCTTGGCGCCACGCCTCGTATTCCCCGCGGGCATCGTCATGCAGGGGATAATATCGTTGCAAGGACCCGCCCTCCATGAGCTTCGCTCGTGAGAACTCCTCCCAATCGTGATGCTTCTGCGATTCATCGATCACTTTTGCGGCCATTGCCACGGGAAGCACCACCACCCCGTCGTCGTCGGCGACGATGATGTCGCCGGGGATCACCGTGACACCGCCACAGGCAATCGGAACGTTGACGGCATTGGGATAGATGCTGGTCTGCACATGATAATTTGGCGTCCAGCCGCGCAGCCATAGCGGCAGATCGAGCTTTTCGACATTGGGCCGGTCGCGCATGCATCCATCGATGACGATGCCCGCGCCGCCTCTGCCCTTGAAATACGTCGACATCATATCGCCGAAGACGCCAGAGCTCATGTCGCCACGCGCGTCGACCACGACCACGTCGCCCTCCTGCGCGTGATAGAGCACGTGCCGGTGCAGTTGCGTCTCCGGATCGGCATATTCTCCCTCGTTGAAGAGGTCCGGCCGCTGCGGCAGGAACTGTAGCGTCAGCGCCGGCCCGACGATCGACTTCCCGTGGTTTTGCGGCACGGGACCAACCATGTGCGGATTGCGGAAGCCCATGTGGCCAAGTGTGCCGGCAACCGTCGCGGCGCCGATTTCCCTTAGCGCGTCGATCAGGTCCTTAGGCGGTCGCGTAATGTCGGGGGTATGCGTCATTTTAGACTCCGGTGGATGGAACTACCAGTTGGTAACAGAACCGTCGCGGCGCTTAAGGTGAGGCGCTTCCCAAAAACGAAAGCTCTCCGCCTGGACTGCCTCTTCGTTGACCTCGACGCCGAGCCCCGGCAGGTCGCTGACCGGATAATTGGGGCCGTCGAGCCGTGGTTGCACGGGGAAGAAGTTGGAATTGTCGAAGCCCAGCTTTCTTTCGGGCGCCCTAGTCTCAAGCCATGCGAAGTTGGGTACCGCGGCAGCGAGATGCACGGTCGCGGCCGTGCACACTGGGCCAAGGGGATTGTGCGGCATCAGGTCCACATAGTGCGCCTCGCTCCAGCCAGCGACTTTCATCGCCTCGGTGAACCCGCCGACATTGCAGATATCGAGCCGGTTGAACTGATGGATGCCGCGCTCGATGTAGGGGAGGAACTGCCACTTGCTGGCAAATTCMTCGCCGATGGCAAAGGGGATGTCGGTCATCGTCCGCAGGGATTCGTAGGCCTCCGGTGTCTCGTCGCGTATCGGCTCCTCGAGGAAATCAAGCACGCCACGGCCGAGCTTGTTGCAGAAGCTGGCCGCCTCGGCCACCGACAGCCGATGGTGATAGTCGATGCCGAGGACGACGTCGTCGCCCAGTGCCTCGCGCGCCTTGTTCAGCATGCTCGCGGTAGCGCCGATAGATTCGCGAGGCTCGAAGATGTCCCTGCTGCTTTGCCCGACGGGGAAGAAGCGGATCGCCTGCCACCCCTGTGCGCGCAGTTCGCGGGCTCGTTCGATGGCAACATCGCCCTCGGCCTCGTCTCCGGTCGAGGCGAAGGTGGGGATGCGGTCGCGCTGCTTGCCGCCGAGCAGTTCGTACACCGGCACTCCAAGCGCCTTGCCCTTGATGTCGTGAAGGGCGATGTCGATGGCGGAAATCGCCGCCTGCAGAACGCGCCCGCCTTCGAAGTACTGGCTGCGATAGACTTCCTGCCAGATCCGCCCGATCTGCATGGGATCGCGGCCGATGAGAAACTCGCGATAGTGCTCGACCGCGCCGGCCACGGCCCTCTCGCGACCGCTCAAGCCGCTCTCGCCCCAGCCGAAAATGCCGTGATCGGTCTCGACCTTGACGAGCATCTGGTTGCGCGTTCCCACCCACACCGGATAGGGCTTGATCGCAGTGATCTTAAGCTTCGTAGTCATCCAAGCCCACGTCCCACAAGCATCCGCCCGGTCTCAATCGGCCTTGAGGGCCATTTCAGTTTCGCCGTCGAACAGATGCATGCGCTCCTGGTCGAACTCGAGCCAGATCTGCTCATCGGGCGCGACGGCAATGGTCGGCGGCACGCTGACATTGACGATTGCGCCGGACAGGAACGCCTGAACGAAGGTGACGTCTCCGGTCGGCTCCACCGTGTAGGCCTTTGCCGGGACGCTGCCTGGCACTGCACTCTTGTGGAGCTTGATCGTCGAGTGACGTGCGCCGAGCACGACTTTCTTGGTCGTTGCCCCCGCGACTTTGCGGGCGTTGCGCGGCGAGAGCCCAAGGGTCCAGCCCTCCGCGCTGGTCAGCACGGTGTTGCCGTTCGCTGTCGATGCCTGCAGAGGAATAAGGCTCATCGCCGGGCTGCCGATGAAGCTTGCGACGAACATGTTCATCGGATGGGCAAAGACCTGCGCCGGTGAATCGTATTGCTGCAGGAAGCCGCCGTTCATCACCGCCATCTTGTCGGCCATGGTCACCGCTTCGAGCTGGTCGTGCGTCACATAGATGATCGTCGCCTTGAGGTCCTGGTGGAAGCGCTTGATCTCCGACCGCATCTGCACGCGCAGCTTGGCATCGAGGTTGGAGAGCGGCTCGTCCATGAGGAACACGGCGGGGTCGCGGACGAGGGCACGGCCCAGGGCTACACGCTGCTGCTGCCCGCCGGAAAGTTCGCGGGGCTTGCGCTCGAGCAGGTGCGTCATGTCGAGCACTCGCGCCGCGTCCTTGACCTTTTTGTCGATCTCGTCCCTGGGCAATTTTCGCATCTGCAGGGGGAACGCCAGATTCTTATAGACCGATTTCTGCGGATAGAGCGCGTAGTTCTGGAACACCATTGCGATGTCCCGGTCCTTGGGGTCGAGGTCGTTGACCACCCGGTCGCCGATGACGATGTCGCCCGACGTGATCGGGATCAGCCCGGCGACGAGATTGAGCGTGGTTGTCTTGCCGCAGCCTGAAGGACCGACGAGCGCGACGAACTCGCCATCGTTGACCGTCAGCGAAACGTTGTTGACAGCTTTGAAGCCGCCATAGGTCTTGACGAGATCTTTGAGGACCACGTGGGCCATCGGCAACTCCCTAGTGTTTGACCGCGCCTTCTGTAAGGGCGCGTACGAAGTATCGCTGCAGGACGAGGAACAACACGACGACAGGCACGCTCATCATAAAGCTGGCCGCCATCAGGCCCGGAAAGTCCGTCGTGTTTTCCGAGAAGAAGCGCTGGATGCCGACCGGCAGGGTCAGCTGCTCGTTCTTGGAAAGGAAGGTGTAGGCGTAGATGTACTCGTTCCACGCGCCGATGAAGGAATAGATCGCGGTGGCGATGATCCCGGGCGTCGAAAGCGGCATCACGATCAGGATGAAGGCCTGGAACCGCGTTGCCCCGTCGATGCGCGCCGCCTGCTCGAGCTGCACCGGGATGTTGTCGTAGAAGCCCTTGAGCAGCCAGATCGCCAGCGGCAGGCCGAAAGTGAGATAGGTGAGGATCAGCGAGCCATGCGTGTTCACCAGCCCGAGCATGCGCATCAGTATGAACAGCGGCACGAGAAAGATCACAGCCGGGAACATGTTGCGCAGCAGCACGGCGAAGAACAGGAAGTTCCGGCCGGGGAAACGGAAGCGCGAAAACGCGTAGGCCGCCGGGACAGCCACGATCACCGAAAGGATTGTCGTGGCAGTCGACACGAAAAGGCTGTTCCAGAAGAAGCGCAGAAAGTCCTGGCCGACGCTGTTCTGCGGATCGAGCAGCTTCTGGTAGCTGGCAAGGGT
>NZ_JBFULQ010000510.1:0-3936 GCF_054049815.1 Mesorhizobium sp. P5_C1
GCACAGTGAGGATGGTCAACGCGTTTCGTTTGCCGGCTGGTGCCGCCAGGAGTCAACAGGAAAGCCGCCAGCAGGAAGCATCCCGGTCAGGTCCATGAAAGTCATCCAGATATCCGATCCGCATCTGATGACGCCGGGTGGTCTTCTGTACGGCTCCAATCCGCTCTCCAGGTTGCAAGCCTGCCTTGCCGACATCGGCGCCAACCATGCCGACGCTGATCTGGTGGTCATTTCCGGCGACCTGACCAATGACGGCGAGCGCCCCGCCTATGCCGCGCTGAGTGAGAGCCTGACAAAGTTCGGTCCGCCCTGCCGGCTGATGCTCGGCAACCATGACGACCGGGCGGTGTTTCTCGAGATGTTTCCGCAAGCCACCGCCGAGCGCGGCTTCGTCCAAAGCGTCGTCGACAGCAGCGAAGGCCGCCTGATCCTGCTCGATACGCTGGATAGCGGCCATGTCGAAGGCAAACTGTGCGCAGCGCGTCTCGACTGGCTCGATAAGCGACTGCAGGAGGCTCGCGATCGACCGGTCTTCCTGTTCATGCACCATCCGCCGTTTCGGATACACATCCCCGAGCTCGACCGTGTCATGCTCGCCGATCCCGATGCCTTGCATGAGGTACTGCTGCGCCACGGCAATGTCCGCCACATCTTTGCCGGACACGTCCACCGGCTGATCGCCGGCAGCTGGCGCGGCATTCCCGTCAGCACGCTGCGCAGCACCAATCATCAAACCGCGCTCGATTTCTCGCAGGGCTGGAGCCTCGGCCACGAGCCGCCAGCCTATGCCGTGATCTTGATCGATGCGGATGGGGTGATCGTGCATTTCCACGATTTCCCGGTGCCGCCGGTTCTATAGCCTGAACCGTCGAGAGGCGTGGTGCAGCGATCGCCACGACCGGTGGACGAGCTACCCAGAATCCGTGTGCCGGGAGGCACGCAGCCGTGCCAGTGTGTTGTCTGCGCAACGGCTGCGCGGCCCCCGCGTTGGTGGGCTGTTTTGGGTCACGCGGAGCCTCCACAATGGGGCGTCACAAAGCAACTGATGTGCACATTAGTCTTGACAGAAATACATATGTTCAATACCCGTCAGGCGATTGAATAGCCTGCATTATGGGAGGAACGAGCGGTATGGCTTCCAATGTTTCGTTGACGGGCCTTGCCCGCGATCTCGAGGAACGCGCCAGGTCGGGCAAGCCCATCCGTATCGGCCTGATCGGCTCCGGCGAGATGGGAACCGATATCGTCACCCGCGTCGCCCATATGTCCGGCATCGAGATCGGCGCCATTTCGGAACTGAACCTGCCCGCCGCCAGCAAGGCGGTGGATATCGCCTTCCAGCAAACCGGCCATGCGCGCGAAGTGTCGAACGCTTCGGCGATGACGGCGGCGATGGAGGCCGGCAAGATCGCGGTCACCAACGATGCCAGCCTGGTCATCGACAATGACCTGATCGATGTCGTCATCGACGCCACAGGCGTTCCGGCGGTCGGCGCCGAGATCGGCCTGCGCGCCATGGAGCATGGCAAGCATCTGGTGATGATGAATGTCGAGGCCGACGTCACCATCGGCGCCTATCTGAAAAGTGAGGCCGACCGGCTGGGCGTCACCTATTCGCTGGGCGCCGGCGACGAGCCGTCGTCCTGCATGGAGCTGATCGAATTCGTCTCGGCGATGGGCCATCCGATCGTCGCCGCCGGCAAGGGCAAGAACAATCCGCTAAACATCGACGCCACGCCCCCCGACTATGAGGAGGAGGCCGAGCGCCGGCATATGAATGTGCGCATGCTGGTCGAATTCGTCGATGGCTCCAAGACCATGGTCGAGATGGCGGCGATCGCCAATGCCACCGGGCTGGTTCCCGACAAGCCCGGCATGCACGGCCCGGCGGCGACGCTTGGCGAGCTGTCCAAGGTCCTGGTGCCGCAGAAGGACGGCGGCGTGCTGTCGAAGGTCGGCGTCGTCGACTACTCGATCGGCAAGGGTGTCGCGCCTGGCGTCTTCGTCGTCGCCGACATGTCGCACCCGCGCATTTCGGAGCGCATGGAAGATTTGAAGATGGGCAAGGGTCCGTATTTCACCTTCCACCGCCCCTATCATTTGACCTCGCTCGAAGTGCCGCTGACCTGCGCCCGTGTCGTGCTCTACGGCAAGGCGGATATGGTCCCGCTGGCCAAGCCGACGGCCGAAGTCTGCGCGGTGGCCAAGAAGAACATGAAGCCGGGTGAGAAGCTCGATGCGATCGGCGAATATTGCTACCGCGCCTGGATTATGACCGCGCCGGRGGCGGGCGCCGCCAAGGCCATTCCCTGCGGCCTGCTGCAAGGCGGCTCGGTGACCCAGCCGATCAAGAAGGGCGAGCTCATCACCTATGCGAATGCTGCTCCAGCGCCAGGCTCCAAGATCGCCGAACTGCGTGCCCGCCAGGACAAGCTCGTCTACGGGTCCGTGGGAGCCTGACCATGGCCGGAGCCAGCAAAGCCGTCGCCGACAGTCGCGCCAACCTGCCCTTCGTCTATCGACAGTACAGCGCCGAGCAGCTCAGAAATGTGCTCTACAAGATGTACCTCATCCGGCGCTTCGAAGAGGGCGCGGAGGAGTGCTACACGCGCGGCCTCATCCACGGCACAATGCATTTGTCGATCGGCCAGGAAGCCAGCGCCATGGGCATCTGCATGCCGCTCGCCGAGGATGACCAGATCACCTCGACGCATCGCGGCCACGGCCACTGCATCGCCAAGGGCGCCGAGGTCAAGCGCATGTTCGCCGAGTTCTTCGGCAAGACCACCGGCTACTGCAAGGGCCGTGGCGGCTCGATGCACATCGCCGATGTCGGCAAGGGCAATCTCGGCGCCAATGGCATCGTCGGCGGCGGCATTCCGATCGCCGTTGGGGCAGCACTTTCCGCCAAGATGATGAGGACCGGAAAGGTCGTGGTGTCGTTCTTCGGCGATGGCGCCAACAATGAAGGCGCCTTCCACGAGGCGTTGAACATGGCCTCGGTCTGGAAGTTGCCGGTGATCTTCGTCTGCGAGAACAACGGCTACGGCATGTCGACTTCGACGGCGCGCTCGACCGCCGTCAAGAACATCGCCGAGCGCGCCGCCGCGTATTCGATGCCGGGTGTCATCGTCAACGGCAATATTTTTTCGGAAGTCGCCGAGGCGTCGTACAAGGCTGTCGAGCGTGCACGCGCCGGCGAGGGGCCGACGCTGATCGAATCCAAGACCTATCGCCATCGCGGTCACTCCAAGAGCGACCGCAACCGCTATCGTAGCAAGGAGGAGATCGAGGACTGGATGTCGAACCGCGATCCGATCACCCTGTTCGAAAGCGAGCTGCGCGAATTCGGCTTCATCGACGACAAGGGCATCGAGGCCATTCGCGGCGCGGTGGCACAGGAGATCGCCGACGGCATCGAGTTCGCCAAGGCGAGCCCGTCGCCGGATGTGCGCGACACCGGCAATTATGTCTATACGGAGCAAGCGTGATGGACGCGATGGTGCGTGAACTGAGCTACGCCCAGGCGATCCAGGAAGCCATGGCGATCGCCATGGACATGGACGAACGCGTCTTCCTGATGGGCGAGGATATCGGCGTCTATGGCGGCGCCTTCCAGGTGACCGGCGATCTGGTCGATCGGTTTGGCAGCGAGCGGGTGATCGACACGCCGATTTCGGAACTGGGTGGCGCGGGCGTCGCGGTCGGCGCCGCCCTCACCGGCATGCGGCCGATCTTCGAGTTCCAGTTTTCCGATTTCGCCACGCTCGCCATGGAGCAGATCGTCAACCAGGCGGCCAAGATGCGCTTCATGCTCGGGGGCGAGGTTTCGGTTCCGGTGGTAATGCGCTTTCCCGCCGGCTCCGGCACAGGTGCCGCAGCCCAGCACAGCCAGAGCCTCGAGGCCTGGCTCGGCCATGTGCCGGGCCTCAAGGT
>NZ_JBFULQ010000511.1:0-3934 GCF_054049815.1 Mesorhizobium sp. P5_C1
GCGCTGCACCGAGGAGGGAATATTCATGCCTTCCCGGTACTTGGCGACCGTGCGCCTGGCGATATCGACGCCACTCTCGCGCAACATGTCGACGATCGCATCGTCGGAAAGCACGTCGACGGGTTTTTCCTCATCGATCAGCTGCTTGATGCGGTCACGCACCGATTCCGAGGAATGCGCATCGCCGCCACCCGACGCAGCGATCGAAGCGGTGAAGAAGTACCGCAGCTCGAACACGCCGCGCGGCGTCAGCATGTATTTGTTCGCGGTGACCCGGCTAACCGTCGATTCGTGCATGCCGATGGCATCGGCCACCGTGCGCAGGTTGAGTGGCTTCAGCTGGCGCACGCCATGGACGAGGAAGGCATCCTGCTGGCGAACGATCTCTGAGGCGACCTTGAGGATGGTCTTTGCCCGCTGGTCGAGGCTGCGCGTCAGCCAGTTGGCGTTTTGCAGGCATTCGGCGAGGAAGTCCTTTTCAGCCTGGTTCTTCGCCTGCGGCGAAACCTGGGCGAAATAGATATGGTCGACCAGCACGCGCGGCAGCGTTTCGGCATTGAGCTCGACCGTCCAGCTGCCGTCATTGGCGGCACRCACCTCGACATCGGCGACGATGGCGTCACTAGCGCCGCCCGAGAACGCCATGCCCGGTCGGGGATCGAGCGCACGGATCTCGGCCAGCATGTCGAGCAGATCCTCCTCGTCGACGCCGCAGATCCGCTTCAGCGCATGGAAATCACGCCGTGCCAGCAGTTCGAGATTGGCGACCAGCGCCTTCATCGCCGGATCGAGCCGGTCCCGCACGGCAAGCTGCAGCGACAGGCATTCGGCAAGGTCGCGGGCAAACAGGCCGGCCGGCTCGAAAGTCTGGCACACCGCCAGCACCTTTCTCACCGCCGCGGCGTCCGTGCCGAGGCGGGCGGCGATCTCGGCCAGGTCGCCGCGCAGATAGCCGGTCTCGTCGAGGCCGTCGGCCAGGTCGGCGGCGATCAGCCGTGCCGCCGGATCGGCGAAGGCGAGCGCCACCTGTTCGCCGACATGATCGCGCAGCGTGATCGCCGCGGCCGCCATGTCGCCGGCATCAATGCCCTCGGATGAGGAACTCGCACCATTGCCGGAAGCTGATTTCCATTGCGCCGTCAGGTCGGGACCGAGCCGCTCGCTCGTCCCCGGATCGTCGGGAAACAGGTTTTCCAGCGACGTGTCGAGCTTGTCGGAGATCGCCTCGGCGCTCCACTGCGTCTCGTTTTCGAACCAGTCGCCGTCGTCGGCGGCGGCTTGTGGTTCCGCCTCGATTTTTTGCGACTGGTCGCTGGCGGCATCGTCCTGCGGCTCCGCACGCTCCAGCAGCGGATTGCGCTCGATTTCGTCATCGATGAAATGCTCAAGCTCGGTATGGGTAAATTGCAGCAGCCGAATCGACTGCATCAGCTGCGGCGTCATCACCAGCGACTGTGATTGTCGTAGCTGTAGTTTCGCCGCCAACGCCATTGTCTGGTTTCAAACGCCTCGTCTACGCATCCGGGCTTCCGGACAGGAATTTTTGCAGCGGGCCATAGAAACTGGCCCAGCTTTTGCTTGTCAAGGCAATAGCTAGCAAAACTCACTTACCGGAGCGTTATCTGGCGGCAAAATCGGAGAAATAGCGCGGTGAAGGCACCAAAAATCGTGTCAGGAAACAAATTTCACGCTCAGAGCGTAAAGCCCTCGCCGAGATAGAGCCGGCGGACATCCGGGTTTGCCACGACTTCGTCGGCCCGGCCATGGGTCAGCACCTGACCGGCGTGGATGATGTAGGCGCGGTCGATCAGGCCGAGCGTTTCGCGCACATTGTGATCGGTGATGAGGACGCCGATGCCGCGCGCCGTCAGGTGACGCACCAGTTGCTGGATATCGGCGACGGCGATCGGATCGATGCCGGCAAAAGGCTCGTCGAGCAGCATGTAGGCCGGCCGCGTTGCCAGCGCACGCGCGATTTCCAGGCGCCGCCGCTCGCCGCCGGAAAGCGACATGGATGGCGCCTTGCGCAGATGGCTGATGTGGAATTCCTCGAGCAGTTCGTCGAGATTGCGTTCGCGCTCCTTGCGGCTTTTTTCGACCACTTCGAGCACGGCGCGGATGTTCTGCTCGACACTCAGGCCGCGAAAGATCGATGCCTCCTGCGGCAGATAGCCGATGCCGAGGCGCGCACGACGATACATCGGCATCGAGGTGACGTCGAAGCCGTCGATCTCGATCGTGCCCTCGTCCACCGGCACCAGGCCGGTGACCATGTAGAAGCAGGTCGTCTTGCCGGCGCCGTTGGGGCCGAGCAGTCCAACCGCCTCGCCCGCGCGCACACCGATGGTGACGCCGCTGACGACCTTGCGGCCCTTGTAGCTCTTGGTCAGACCCTTTGCGATCAGGGTCCCCTTGAACTTTCCCGTATCGACGGTCACCGTGGCCGGTGCCGAAAGCTTGCCGGCGGCCCGCCCCGGAAGACGCGCCGTCAGCGACGACAGGCTGGCCATCAGGGGTTCGCCGCTCCCGATTTCGGCGGCGGTGTGATCGACATCTGGACACGTTGCCCAGCGCATGGATCAACCTGGGCCAGGCCGGTTTTCATCTGCACGACGAGCTTGCAGCCGACCAGCACATTGTCGTTTTGCGACAGGACGACCTTTTTGCCCGAAAGCACCAGAACCTGGCTCTTCATGTCGAAGCTGCCCTGGTCACCGGTGGCGATCTGCGCGTCCGACTTGATGTAAACCTTGTCGGAGATCTCCAGGTGGTCGATGTTGGCCGAGCCGGTCATCGCCGCGCCCGCGGCTTCCGTGCCCTTGGCCGCGGCATTGGGGTCCTTGACGTAGTACACCGTCATCTTGCCGGCCTTCATCAGCGTCGGCCCCTGGACGACGCTGACATTGCCCGTGAAGATGGCGACATTTTCTGCTTGGCGGACTTCCAGCTTGTCGCTTTCGATCTGGATCGGCTTGTCGCCGGACAGTTTCAGACCTGATTGGCTGGTGGACTGCGCCAATGACGGCACCAGCCCGAGCAGCAGCAACGCCGAAGTTGCAGCCGCGAGCCGCGTCGAACTACTGAGCCGCATTGATTTCTCCGCTGTTTCCCTCTGCCGTCTTCAAGGCGGCGGAATCGATGTTGACGCGCACTTTGTTCTCGAAAACCAGAACCTTGCCATTGTCCTGGACCGACATCGAATCCGCCGTGATCCGTGACCCCTCACGGCTGACATCGACGGGATCTCCCGTCTTCATAGTGCCTTTGCCCATGTCGAGGAAGACCGATTTGAACTTGGCCTGCATGCCGTCAGTTGTGGTGATGTCAACGTCGCTGGTCAGGTTCATCGTATTGCCGTTGCGATCGTAGGTGCCGTGCGAGGCCTTGATCGCCGCGATATTGTCAGGTCCGACCGGGATCTTGGCGTCGATGCCTTCCAGTTCGATGATGCCTTGCGTGCTGACGTCCTGGATGGCGCGCAGTGCCGTCATCGAATAGGGCTGCTTCTGCTTCGTGAAACCGTTGAGCTTGGGATTGGCCATCACCAGCTTGCCGTTGGAAAAAGCGGTGCCTTCCGCCTGGACCGCGACGGAGACCGGCGCGGCCAGATAGGAATAGACCGGGAAGGCGACAGCGATCAGAACCGCGGCCAGCGGCACGGCAAACTTGAGAACGCGCACGCGGCGCGAATGACGCTGGGCGCGGTCGAAAGCATCGCCACGCATCCGGACGTCCGCCGGGGGAGCCAACTCCGTCTCGGCGTTGGTCGATTCAATCGGTCGCGCTAACATTCAACGCTTTCTTCTAACCCCTTGCCCACCCGCGAGCACCGCCTATAGGTGGGACGCCGCCGCCTGCAAGCAAGCACAAGCCCATGAAAACTGCAAAAATGTGACAGCCGCGTTTGTACAGATGAAAATGAGATCCGCACAAC
>NZ_JBFULQ010000512.1:0-3926 GCF_054049815.1 Mesorhizobium sp. P5_C1
ACCTTCTCCCACAAGGGGAGAAGGGAAGACGCACCTGATCGCTACCCTTAAGACRYTTCGGCCCGATCTTACGACCGGGCCGATAACGTTGCGTTTTGGACTAGCGTCTCGGATGTCGCTCAGCTGCACCCGCTCGTGGCACCACAAGTATCGCACTTCTCACAGGTCCCGTTCCGCACCATCGTAAAGTTCTGGCACTCGGAGCAGGAATTGCCGGTGTAGCCTTGCAGCAGTGACTTGGCTCGGCGGTCGTTGGCGAGTTTCTTTGCCTCGGCCGCTTCATTGGCCGCGGCGTCGGTGAACAGTGCCGCCGTGGCGTCCGAAGCAGCGCCCGCCGCTTCTTCGAAAGCGATGTCCTCGGCCAATTCCTTCGCCCGTTCCTCATAGTCGCGCTTKTAGGCGACCGCCTCGTCGGTGGCCGGCTTCAACGCCAGCACGTTGGAGCCGGAGAAGGCGGTCGGCRCCGAGCGGGCAGGGGCGCCCGAGGGAGCCGCAAAACCCTTCGGGTCGTTGCCGCTCACCCGCGACACCAGCTTCACCGGCGAGGCGCCACGGGTCAGGCCCTTGGAGACCGCGTCGGTCTTGCCTTCGCTGATGCCACGGCCAAGTGCGGTGTTGGAAAAGTCCGACTGGTCGACATGGGCGAGGTCGTTGCGGCCGAGATAGGAAATCGCGAGTTCCCGGAACACGTAGTCGAGGATCGACGTCGCGCTCTTGATCGCATCATTGCCTTGCACCATGCCGGCCGGCTCGAACTTGGTGAAGGTGAAGGCGTGCACATATTCGTCGAGCGGCACGCCATATTGCAGGCCGAGCGAGATAGCGATGGCGAAGTTGTTGAGAAGGCCACGCAGGGTCGCGCCTTCCTTGTTCATGTCGATGAAGATCTCGCCGAGACGGCCATCGTCATATTCGCCGGTGCGCAGGAAGATGGTGTTGCCACCGATCTTGGCCTTTTGCGTGTAGCCCTTGCGGCGCCCGGGCAGCTTTTCCTGCTCGCGCGACACGCGCTCGATGATGCGCTCGACGATCCGCTCGGTGATCTGTGCGGCACGCGCCGCCGCCGGTGCGGCGATCAGCTGTTCGATCGCCTCGTCCTCGTCGTCCTCGCCATCGGCGAGCAGCGAGGCGTTGAGCGGCTGCGACAGCTTCGAGCCGTCGCGGTAGAGCGCGTTGGCCTTCAGCGCCAGCTTCCACGACAGCATGTAGGCGCCCTTGGCGTCTTCCACCGTCGCGTCGTTCGGCATGTTGATGGTCTTGGAGATGGCGCCGGAGATGAAGGGCTGCGCCGCCGCCATCATCTGGATGTGGCTGTTGATCGACAGCGAGCGCTTGCCGATCTTGCCGCACGGGCTGGCGCAGTCGAACACCGCCAGGTCTTCGGCCTTGAGGAAGGGCGCGCCTTCCAGTGTCATTGCACCGCAGACATGGATGTTGGCGGCCTCGATGTCCTTCCTGGAGAAGCCCAGCGCCGGCAGCATCTCGAACGAGAAGTCGTTGAGCTGCTCGTCGGTGAAGCCAAACGTCTCCTTCACCCAGTCGGCTCCGAGCGTCCACTGGTTGAAGACGAACTTGATGTCGAAGGCCGACTTCAAGGCTGCGTTGAGCGCCGCGATCTTGTCGTCCGTGAACCCCTTCGCCTTGAGCGCGCCGGGATTGATCGCGGGCGCCTGGTTGAGATTGCCGTGGCCGACCGCATAGGCCTCCATCTCGCCGATCTGGGCTTCGGAGTAGCCGAGCGTGCGCAGCGCTTMCGGCACGGCGCGGTTGATGATCTTGAAATAGCCGCCGCCGGCCAGCTTCTTGAACTTCACCAGCGCGAAATCGGGCTCGATGCCGGTGGTGTCGCAATCCATGACCAGGCCGATCGTGCCGGTCGGCGCGATGACGGTCGCCTGCGCATTGCGGTAGCCATGCTCCTCGCCGAGCTCGATGGCGCGGTCCCAGGCAGCCTTGGCGTGCACCGCAAGGTCCTGCTGCTTCAGGTCGGAGGCGACCAGCGGCACCGGGTTGACGGCGAGCTTCTCATAGCCCTGCTTGTCGCCATAGGCGGCACGGCGATGGTTGCGCATGACGCGCAGCATGTTCTGCGCATTGCGGTCGTAGTCGGCAAAGGCGCCGAGTTCGGCGGCCATCTCGGCCGAGGTGGCATAGGCCGTGCCGGTCATGATCGCGGTGAGCGCGGCGCAGATGGCGCGGCCCTCGTCGGAGTCGTAAGGGATGCCCGACGTCATCAGCAGGCCGCCGATGTTGGCGTAGCCAAGACCGAGCGTACGGTATTCGTAGGACTGCTTGGCGATCTCCTTCGACGGGAATTGCGCCATCATGACCGAGATTTCGAGAACGATGGTCCACAGCCGCACGGTGTGCTCGTAGGCAGCGATGTCGATCGTGCCGTCGGCGTTGCGGTAGGGCAGGAGGTTGATCGAGGCCAGGTTGCAGGCCGTATCGTCGAGGAACATGTATTCCGAGCACGGATTGGACGCCCGGATCGCACCGGCCGAAGCGCAGGTGTGCCAGTCGTTCATCGTCGTGTTGAAATGCAGGCCCGGATCGGCCGACGCCCACGCGGCGTAGCCGATCTTTTCCCACAGGTCTCGCGCCTTCAGCGTCTTCAACACCTTGCCGTCCTTGCGGGCGGTGAGGTGCCAGTCGGCATCGTCCTCGACGGCGCGCAGGAAATTGTCCTTCAGCGACACAGAATTGTTGGAGTTCTGGCCCGAAACCGTGAGGTAGGCATCCGAATCCCAGTCGGTGTCGTAGGTCTTGAACGACATCGACGTGTAGCCCTGCTTGGCGAACTGGATGACACGGTAGATGTAGTTCTCCGGCACAGCCGACTTCTTGGCCGCCTTGATCTCGCGCTTCAGCGCGGTGTTGATCGACGGGTCGAAGCAATCGTCGTCATGGCCTTCGCAGTTGACGCAGGCCTTCATGATCGCTTCGAGATGCTTCTTGACGATCTTGGAGCCGGTGACCAGCGAGGCGACCTTCTGCTCTTCATTGACCTTCCAGTCGATGAATTCCTCGATATCGGGATGGTCGGCGTCGACAATGACCATCTTGGCGGCGCGGCGCGTCGTGCCGCCCGACTTGATGGCGCCCGCCGCGCGGTCGCCGATCTTGAGGAAGCTCATCAGGCCGGACGAGCGGCCGCCGCCGGACAGCTTTTCGCCTTCGCCGCGCAGCAGCGAGAAGTTGGATCCGGTGCCGGAGCCGTATTTGAACAGCCGCGCTTCACGCACCCAAAGGTCCATGATGCCGCCCTCGTTGACGAGGTCGTCCTGCACGCCCTGGATGAAGCAGGCATGCGGCTGCGGATGCTCATAGGAGGATTTCGACTTGGTCAACTTGCCGGTGAACGGGTCGACATAGAAGTGGCCCTGGCTTGGGCCGTCGATACCATAGGCCCAGTGCAGGCCGGTGTTGAACCATTGCGGGGAATTCGGCGCCACGCGCTGGGTGGCCAGCATGTAGGCAAGCTCGTCGCGGAAGGCGCGGGCGTCTTCTTCTGACGCCTTGAAGTAGCCGCCCTTCCAGCCCCAGTAGGTCCAGGTGCCGGCCAGCCGGTCGAAGACCTGGCGCGCGTCGATCTCGGAACCGTAGCGCTCGGCTTCCGGCAGCTTGGCAAGCTCGGCCTCATCGGCGACGGAGCGCCACAGGAAGGAGGGGACGTCGTTCTCCTCGATCTTCTTCAGCCGCGCCGGGACACCGGCCTTGCGGAAATACTTCTGCGCCAGGATGTCGGCGGCAACCTGTGAGAACTGCGCCGGCACATCGATATTGTCGAGACGGAACACCACCGAGCCATCCGGATTCTTGATCTCCGAAAGCGCCTTGCGGAATTCGATTTCCGCGTAAGCCGATTGCCCTTGCTTGGTGAAACGACGCTCGATGCGCATTGGTCCTATCCCTTTTGTCTATAT
>NZ_JBFULQ010000513.1:0-3913 GCF_054049815.1 Mesorhizobium sp. P5_C1
ACAGGCCTGTCGGCGGCCGGCTAAAACGGGAGAAAACCCGTTTCCTGAAGGCCGGTTTGCGGCCCTCAGGAAAGAGGTTCTCGTACGTCTCGCGCTACGCGTGCTCCCTCCGGCCGAAGGGAGTGGCGGACGGCGCGAGGCCGTCCGCCGCTTTTACGCTTACTTCAGGTCGACCTTGGCGCCGGCTGCTTCCAGCTGGGCCTTGAACTTGTCAGCGTCGGCCTTGGAAACGCCTTCCTTGACCGGCTTCGGAGCCGCTTCGACCAGATCCTTGGCTTCCTTGAGGCCAAGACCGGTGATGGCGCGGACTTCCTTGATGACGTTGATCTTCTGAGCGCCTGCCTCGGTGAGGACGACGTCGAATTCCGTCTTTTCCTCGGCCGGAGCAGCAGCAGCCGCACCACCGCCAGCGGCGGCAACGGCCACCGGAGCAGCGGCGGAGACGCCCCACTTTTCTTCCAGAAGCTTCGACAGCTCGGCCGCCTCGAGGACGGTCAGCTTCGAAAGGTCGTCTACGATCTTTGCGAGATCAGCCATTGTTGTATTCCTTCATCAGGTTCGAACGTGTGTTTGTGATAGCGAGGAACGGCCTCATGCCGCCTCGTCCTTCCGGGCGTAAGCGCCGATGACGCGCGCGACCGAAGCCGCTGGCGCATTGACGATCTGGGCGATCCGGGTTGCCGGCGTGGCGATCATGCCAACCAGCCTGGCGCGCAGCTCATCGAGCGACGGAAGTGTGGCGAGTGCCTTCACACCGTCGGCGTTGAGCGAGGTGGTGCCCATTGCGCCGCCGAGAATGACGAGCTTGTCATTTCCCTTGGCGAAATCGGACGCGACCTTCGGCGCCGCAATCGGATCCTCCGAATAAGCAATCAGCGTCTGTCCCTTGAACAGGTCGATGATCGATGCGGAGTCCGTGCCCTGAAGAGCGATTTTGGCGAGACGGTTCTTCGCGACTTTGACGGTGCCACCGGCAGCGCGCATTTTCGACCGAAGGTCGTTCATTTGCGCGACGGTGATACCGGCGTAGTGGGCCACGACCACTGAACCTGCGTTCGAGAACGCACCGTTCAGGCCCGTGACGAGTTCGCGTTTTTCCGCTCTGTCCACTGCCTATCTCCAGTTGACCCCCATCCTGTTAACGGGAACATTCCCATTCACGAGGACAGGCGTCGGGTTGCCTTTTGTCGGCCGGGCCATCCAGTAACGGATCTCCCGAACGACGCTCGAGGATCCTGCCCCCTTTCGCCACATCGACGGCCAGGCCGACGATGCGCAGACAAAAGGCAAACACGGTTCGAACCTTTCATTGGAGCAGTCGCTCCGTTGTCCGGTCTTCACCCGTCTCATGCAGGCCCACATGAATTAAGGCTTTTGGGCCGCCTGCAATCTCGGACAGGATGTCCGGAAGCCTTTCGACTTCCGGCACCGGGCCGCCAACCTGGGTTGGAGGCCCGGAATTCTTTTGCGGATCAGCCCTTTAACGGCCGATCCCAGATAAACTTATCAGGACGCCGCGAGCGTCGAGACGTCGAGCTTGAGGCCCGGGCCCATCGTCGAGGTGACCGACACCTTCTTGACGTAGTTGCCCTTGGCGCCCGTCGGCTTTGCCTTGGTCACCGCGTCAGCGAAGGCGCGGATGTTCTCTTCCAGGGCCTTGACCTCGAACGAGACCTTGCCGACACCGGCATGAACGATGCCGGCCTTCTCGACGCGGAACTCGACGGCGCCGCCCTTCGATGCCTTGACGGCGGCGGCAACGTCGGTGGTGACGGTGCCAACCTTCGGGTTCGGCATCATGCCGCGCGGGCCGAGCACCTTGCCGAGACGGCCGACCAGCGGCATCATGTCCGGCGTGGCGATGCAGCGATCGAAGTCGATCGTGCCCTTCTGGACGATGTCGACCAGATCCTCGGCACCGACGATGTCGGCGCCAGCGGCGCGCGCTTCGTCAGCCTTGTCGCCACGGGCGAACACGGCAACGCGAACCGAGCGGCCGGTGCCGTTCGGCAGGTTGACCACGCCGCGGACCATCTGGTCGGCATGGCGGGGATCGACGCCGAGGTTCATGGCGACTTCGACAGTCTCGTCGAACTTGACCGAGGAACGGTCCTTGAGCAGCTTCAGCGCTTCACCCAGGGCGTAAGCCTTGTTGGGATCGATGCCTTCGCGGGTCTTCGATACACGCTTTGCAATCTTTGCCATGATCTTAGCCCACCACTTCCAGACCCATCGAGCGGGCGGAGCCCTCGACCATGCGCATGGCCGCTTCGACGTCGTTTGCGTTCAGATCCTTCATCTTCTGCTCGGCAATGGCGCGAACCTTGTCGCGGCCGATCGTGCCGGCCTTGATCTTGCCCGGCTCCTTCGAACCCGACGTCAGGTTTGCCGCCTTCTTCAGGAAGTAGCTCACCGGCGGCGTCTTCATGACGAAGGTGAAGGACTTGTCCTGGTAGTAGGTGATGACGACCGGAATCGGCGATCCCTTTTCCATTTCCTGGGTCTGCGCGTTGAACGCCTTACAGAACTCCATAATGTTGATGCCACGCTGACCAAGCGCCGGGCCGATCGGGGGAGACGGCGTGGCCGATCCCGCTTTGACCTGGAGCTTGAGCTGGCCTGCAATTTTCTTAGCCATCTCTTTTCCTGCCTTTGTCTATGCCGGCCCCATCATCAGGGAAAAACCGGCGGTTGCAGTCTGGTGGTGCGATCCATGCGGCCGGCTAAGCCGCATTCGTCTCCCACCGTTCTCAAAGCCGCGCGATTTCCGCGCCGCCCTTCCCTGCCGCGCTTGGCGGCGGGATTTCGGATCAGCCCTTTTCGACCTGTCCGAATTCCAGATCGACAGGCACGGCGCGCCCGAAGATCGAAACTTCCACCTTGAGCCGCGCCCGCTCCTCGTCCACTTCCTGGACGAAACCGTTGAACGACGCGAAGRGACCATCCGAAACGCGGATCGCCTCGCCGATCTCGAACGTGACCGAAGGCTTCGGCCGCTCGACGCCTTCCTGCACCTGGTTCAGGATGCGCTGCGCTTCCGCCTCGGTGATCGGCACCGGCTTGGAGTCGCCCAGGAAGCCGGTGACCTTCGGCGTGTTCTTGACCAGCGAGAACACCGCGTCGGTCAGATTGGCCTTCAGGAGCACATAGCCCGGGAAGAACTTGCGCTCGGCATCGACCTTGCGGCCACGACGAACCTCGACGACCTTCTCGGTCGGCACCACGATCTGCTCGATATCGGCGGACAGGCCCTTCTGCTTGGCCTTGTTCTCGATATCCTCGGCGACCTTTTTTTCAAAGTTCGAATAGGCGTGGACGATGTACCACCGCGCAGTCATTTCAAGACTTCTCCGTAATCGCCGGACTTAGCGTCCGATGCCAAGAATCTGCTCGACCGCGAGGCCCATGAGCTGATCGGCGGTGAAGAAAAAGATCATCGCGATCACAGCGAAAGCGAGGACCATCACCGTCGAGATCATCGTTTCGCGTCGCGACGGCCAAGTCACCTTGGCGGTCTCCGCGCGAACCTGCTGGAGAAAGACGAAAGGATTTGTGGTTTTCGAAGCCATATGCCGCTCTGTCTTCAAGACCCGTTGGCCGGGTCCCCTGGATGATCCCGCTGGCCGGGACGTGCCGCCCGGGCTTGTTTTCGCGCCGAATCAGCGCAATCATTTCGCCCATGCAAATCAGACGCGTAAAGCCGGCTTCCCAGCTCCACGCGTCGCGTGTCTGTTTCGTCTACATAAAACCGATTCTTGATCCACGCAAGTGGCAAGTGTCCGCTTTATGACCAAACGCCGCCTCGGAACCATCCAGTCGTTCCGTCCCGGCTATAGCGCGCTTATGCCCCAATCGACCTAATATGGCAAGCGGGTCGCCGATTTTCAAAGGGCAGCCGCGAAATATCGTTTTG
>NZ_JBFULQ010000514.1:0-3858 GCF_054049815.1 Mesorhizobium sp. P5_C1
CACCTATGCCGCGCCGCTGAAGGTGACGCTGCGCCTCATCGTGTTCGATATTGACGAGGATACCGGCGCCAAGTCGATCAAGGACATCAAGGAGCAGGACGTCTACATGGGCGACATGCCGCTCATGACGCTCAACGGCACCTTCATCGTCAATGGCACCGAGCGCGTTATCGTCTCGCAGATGCACCGCTCGCCGGGCGTCTTCTTCGACCATGACAAGGGCAAGTCGCACTCGTCGGGCAAGCTTCTGTTTGCCGCGCGCGTTATCCCCTATCGCGGCTCGTGGCTCGACATCGAGTTCGATTCCAAGGACGTCGTGCACGCCCGCATCGACCGTCGCCGCAAGATTCCGGTGACGTCGCTGCTGATGGCGCTCGGCATGGACGGCGAAGAGATTCTGTCGACCTTCTACAACAAGATCACCTACAAGCGCGCCGGCGACCACTGGCGCATTCCGTTCAACGTCGAGCGTTTCCGCGGCCTCAAGGCCGTCGGCGACCTGGTCGACGCCGATACGGGCGAAGTTGTTGTCGAAGCCGGCAAGAAGATCACTGCCCGCCAGGCCCGGGCGCTTGGCGAAAAGGGTCTCAAGGCGATCAAGTCGACCGACGAGGATCTGCTCGGCAATTACCTGGCCGAGGACATCGTCAACTACGCCACCGGCGAAATCTTCCTCGAAGCCGGCGACGAGATTGACGAAAAGACGCTGAAGGTGCTGCTTGGCACCGGTGAAAACGAGATCAAGGTTCTCGACATCGACCACGTCAATGTCGGCGCCTATATCCGCAACACGCTCAACGTCGACAAGAACGAGAGCCGCCAGGACGCGCTGTTCGACATCTATCGTGTCATGCGCCCCGGCGAGCCGCCGACACTCGAGACCGCCGAAGCCATGTTCAACTCGCTGTTCTTCGACAGCGAGCGCTACGATCTGTCGGCCGTTGGCCGCGTCAAGATGAACATGCGCCTCGAGCTCAAGGCCGAGGACACCGTGCGCGTGCTGCGCAAGGACGACATCCTGGCCGTGGTCAAGACGCTGGTCGAACTGCGTGACGGCAAGGGCGAGATCGACGACATCGACAATCTCGGCAACCGCCGCGTTCGGTCGGTCGGCGAGCTGATGGAAAACCAGTACCGCGTCGGCCTGCTGCGCATGGAGCGCGCGATCAAGGAGCGTATGTCCTCGATCGAGATCGACACGGTGATGCCGCAGGACCTGATCAACGCCAAGCCGGCGGCCGCCGCCGTGCGCGAGTTCTTCGGTTCCTCGCAGCTGTCGCAGTTCATGGACCAGACCAACCCGCTGTCGGAGATCACCCACAAGCGCCGCCTCTCGGCGCTTGGACCGGGCGGTCTGACCCGCGAGCGCGCCGGCTTCGAGGTGCGCGACGTGCACCCGACGCATTACGGCCGCATCTGCCCGATCGAGACGCCGGAAGGCCCGAATATCGGTCTGATCAACTCGCTGGCCACCTTCGCACGCGTCAACAAGTACGGCTTCATCGAGAGCCCGTACCGCAAGATCGTCGACGGCAAGCTGACCAATGACGTCGTCTATCTCTCGGCGATGGAAGAAGCCAAGCACCACGTCGCGCAGGCCAACGCCGAGCTTGACAAGAGTGGCGGCTTCGTCGACGAGTTCGTCATTTGCCGCAGCGCCGGCGAAGTGATGATGGCGCCCCGCGAAAACGTCGACCTGATGGACGTGTCGCCCAAGCAGATGGTTTCGGTGGCCGCGGCCCTGATCCCGTTCCTCGAGAACGACGACGCCAACCGCGCTCTGATGGGCTCGAACATGCAGCGTCAGGCCGTGCCGCTGGTGCGCGCCGAGGCGCCGTTCGTCGGCACCGGCATGGAGCCGATCGTCGCCCGTGACTCGGGCGCCGCCATCGGCGCCCGCCGCGGCGGCATCGTCGACCAGGTGGACGCGACGCGTATCGTCATTCGCGCCACCGAGGACCTCGATCCGGGCAAGTCCGGCGTCGACATCTACCGGCTGATGAAGTTCCAGCGTTCGAACCAGAACACCTGCATCAACCAGCGTCCGCTGGTCCGCATGGGCGACCGGGTCAACAAGGGCGACATCATCGCCGACGGTCCGTCGACCGAGCTCGGTGATCTGGCGCTCGGCCGCAACGTGCTGGTCGCTTTCATGCCGTGGAACGGCTACAACTACGAGGACTCGATCCTCCTGTCCGAGCGCATCGTCGCCGACGACGTCTTCACCTCGATCCATATCGAGGAGTTCGAGGTCATGGCGCGYGACACCAAGCTTGGTCCGGAGGAAATCACGCGCGACATTCCGAACGTCTCGGAAGAAGCGCTGAAGAACCTCGACGAAGCCGGCATTGTCTATATCGGTGCCGAGGTTCAGCCGGGCGACATCCTGGTCGGCAAGATCACGCCGAAGGGCGAAAGCCCGATGACGCCGGAAGAGAAGCTTCTGCGCGCCATCTTCGGCGAAAAGGCATCGGACGTGCGCGACACCTCGATGCGCATGCCTCCGGGCACCTTCGGCACGGTCGTCGAGGTGCGCGTCTTCAATCGCCACGGTGTGGAGAAGGACGAGCGCGCCATGGCGATCGAGCGCGAGGAGATCGAACGCCTCGCCAAGGACCGCGACGACGAGCAGGCCATTCTGGATCGCAACGTCTACGCGCGTCTTTCCGACGTGCTCGTCGGCAAGGAAGCGATCGCTGGACCGAAGGGCTTCAAGAAGGGCTCGACGCTGTCCAAGGACACGCTCGACGAGTATCCGCGTTCGCAGTGGTGGCAGTTTGCGGTGGAGAACGAAAAGCTCCAGAGCGAACTGGAAGCCCTGCGTGGCCAGTACGACGATTCCAAGAAGGCGCTCGAACAGCGCTTCATGGACAAGGTCGAGAAGGTCCAGCGCGGCGACGAAATGCCTCCAGGCGTCATGAAGATGGTCAAGGTCTTCGTGGCCGTGAAGCGCAAGATGCAGCCCGGCGACAAGATGGCCGGCCGTCACGGCAACAAGGGTGTCGTGTCGCGGATCGTTCCGGTCGAGGACATGCCTTTCCTCGAGGACGGCACGCATGCCGATATCGTGCTCAACCCGCTGGGTGTGCCGAGCCGCATGAATGTCGGCCAGATCCTGGAAACGCATCTGGGCTGGGCTTGCGCGGGCATGGGCAAGAAGATCGGCGAGCTGATCGACACGTACAAGGCAGCCGGCGACATCAAGCCGCTGCGCAAGACGCTCGAGAGCTTCATGCCGGCCAACGACCGCAACGAGCCGGTCCGCGAATATGACGACGAGAGCATCGTTCGCCTCAGCGAGCAGATGCGCCGCGGCGTCTCGATCGCGACCCCGGTGTTCGACGGCGCGCACGAGGCTGACATCAACATCATGCTGGAGCAGGCGGGCCTGCACACCAGCGGTCAGTCGCAGCTCTATGACGGACGCACCGGCGAGCCGTTCGATCGCAAGGTGACGATGGGCTATATCTACATGCTCAAGCTTCACCATCTCGTGGACGACAAGATCCACGCGCGTTCGATCGGTCCGTACTCGCTCGTCACCCAGCAGCCGCTGGGCGGCAAGGCGCAGTTCGGTGGCCAGCGCTTCGGCGAAATGGAGGTCTGGGCGCTGGAAGCATACGGCGCCGCCTACACGCTGCAGGAAATGCTGACGGTGAAGTCGGACGACGTCGCCGGCCGTACCAAGGTCTACGAGGCGATCGTCCGTGGCGACGACACCTTCGAGGCCGGCATTCCCGAGAGCTTCAACGTTCTCGTCAAGGAAATGCGGTCTCTCGGCCTCAATGTCGAGCTGGAGAACACCAAGCTCGACGACAACCCGGTCCGGCTGCCCGACGCGGCCGAGTAAGGCAACGG
>NZ_JBFULQ010000515.1:0-3857 GCF_054049815.1 Mesorhizobium sp. P5_C1
CGCCTATCCTGCAAGGCAAAATCATTCAGAATTCGAAGGCGCGAATAAGTTCGAATCCCGGTAGTGGCTTAATTGCCGCATTAAATGCGCGTCTTCCGGTTACAACCCCCCCCGCTTTAAAAAAAAGCCGGGCCACGCCGGAATTGCCCTGGCCTTCGACGGCAACGAGTCGGCCGCCTTCGRCAAGCTGGTCGAGCAGCGGTGCCGGCACGTCCGCGACGCTGCCGCCGATGAAGATGACGTCATAGGGCGCCTTGGCCGCATGTCCTTGCGGCAACGCCCCCTGGACTACGGTCACATTGCCGCAGCCGAGCGATGAAAGCGTCGATCTGGCGGTCTCAGCCAGCGCCGCATCGCTTTCGAGCGCCACAACGGACTTCGCCAGCCGAGACAGGACGGCCGAGGCATAGCCGGTGCCGCAGCCGACATCGAGCGCCGAATCGGCCGGGCTGATCTCGGCCAGTTGCATGAGCTTGGCCAGCGGCGAGGCTTCCATGAGATAGCGCGCGCCGTCCGCGCCGGCGGCAATGCGGATGTCCTCGTCGATATAGGCGAGATCGCGCTGTTCGGCGCCGACAAAGATTTCTCTTGGCACGACAAGCATCGCTTCGAGCAAAGGCGCGCTGGTCACATCGGTGGTGCGAACCTGGCCGTCGACCATCTTGACGCGAAGCTCGGAGAAATCAGCGCTCATGTTCCAACCAATCCGCTTGCCGCGCCAGAACCGCGGTTCATTACGATCGGAACTTCAGGCCCCAGCGCTGGTGCGCGGGGGCCCGGGCATTGGAGGCCTCGCCCGGAATCGAACCGGGGTGCAAGGATTTGCAGTCCTCTGCGTAACCACTCCGCCACGAGGCCTCATTGCTCCCGGCGTTCCACCCGGTTCCAATAGGTTGCGGCGAAAATGCCGTCAAGCGGCCACCCGTGCATTCCGAGCGGTTTCCTCTCGCCGGTTTGGGCAGCGTCCCGTCAAATCCCAGGCCCGGGCCTGACGACGATACGTTAGCTGCTTGTTAAGCATGGCTCGACGCCGGAAGAAACTCATTCAGCAGCCCATACGTTGAACATGGCGGGAGACATGCCATGCGTCGGACAACGGCAGCAAAAGGCAAGGCAGACGACATGAATGCGGCGTCCGGCCTGTCGCTGCCGCAGTGCGAAGAGCTTTTGCGCTATGCCATCGACCGCCTGTGCATCGGGAGCGCGAGCAGCCTGTTGCCGCGTGACCGGGCAAAGCTCGCCTCGGCGGCTGCGATTCTCAAGCAGATCCGCGAAGCGCTGGAAGAGCACGCCGGGCGCTGAGACCGGGCGCTGTCGGCCTCAATCCGGCCGGCGGCGCCGTTCCCACCAGACAACGAAGCGGCGCCGGTGGCGGCGGACCATGGCGAATTCATAGGACAGCACCAGCAATCCAAGCGGCACCATCCAGAAGCCGAGGATCGGCAGGAAACCCAGAATGCCGCCGATGGTCAGCACGATGCCCATGGTGATTCTGAGCCCGCGCGAGCGCGGCATTTTGAACTCACGCCCGAAAACCGAGATTTTCCGCGCCGGCATCTGGTTGTCTTGTGCTGTCATCGTCTCGAAAGATTAACCCTTTTGACCGTTCAGGAGCACCGTTGAATCTAAGCCGCAACCGCGCTTTCGGTTCCATATCCCCAGCAAGACGGCTAATATGAGGGCATCCGCGAACGATTGCGAGAAACGCCTGAGCGAAAAAGCCTCGGAAAAATGCGAAATGCTTCTTTGCAAAGCGGAAAAGGGTTTGCTATAGGCTGCGCCACTCACATGAGAGCCTCTGTTCCCCGGTAGCTCAGTGGTAGAGCAACCGGCTGTTAACCGGTTGGTCGCTGGTTCGAATCCGGCCCGGGGAGCCAACTTTTCCAAGCACTTACCGAATCTGCAAAATCGCCATTTTTGGCGATAGGTACGGTATAGGTACGCAACTCGACTTCGCTAGGCGCTGAAGGAGAGAACGTCCATGGACTATGTTTTTGATGAACTGATTGGCCTGCTGCGAGCCCAGCCGACATGGAATTGGCGCCCAACTGCGATGGCCTGGGCGTTTCGCTTGGCAGGAAACGTGACGATCGGCGTGGCGATCGGCGTCGGGATAGCAGTCGGTCGCGCCCTCGCCGGCTGATTGCGGTGCCAAACCTTTCCTGCAACTATCGGCAGGCCCGCGCGACAAAAGGGGGTGGGGCAGTGTAATCTCTCATCTACTGGTTGGTCAGCGTGGACTGGCTCAACGTCGCCGGCGTATTCGCGACGGTGATGGCCCTTGGACTGTCGCTGCATTTCTGGCGACGTCAGTTTCGCCCAATCATCACGGCGATGGTTGAGACGCACCACGGCGGCAACGAGGCTATCGCGTACGACCTGGTAATCCTTAACTCCGGATCGATCCCGGCAAAGAATATCAAGCTCTTCATTAGCGATCAGAAAGCGCTTGAGGCGGCGCTTGGTGCCGGAGCCAACGACGAGAACAAGGGCCTTTAGTTGGCTTGTTTCGAGCCTTCCAGGGTGATCCGTCTCCTCGACAACGGTGCTCGGACGTCCTTTTCTTTGGTCTAACCCATAGAGATCTGCGTCAAAGCTTTTGGATCGCGCAGGCCGAGTTTCCGATTCAGATCGAATATGAAGGTTGGTTCGGAAAAAAATATCAAAGAGAGGTGAACGTCTTGCAGATCGCCGGTTCTGACAGTTTTACAGGCGGTATGTGGGGACCACCCAAAACACTCGCAGTAAGTCGGCGGAGCCAATAATAAAAAGCCCGCCACCTTAAGGCAGCGGGCTGGCCGCGTCGCTGGATAAAGAAAGGCCCGGAAGCCGAAGCCGCAGTCAATTATAGCCAGTTTGAAACCACGGACTGGTGTCATCATACCCTAAGCGCGGATTATAATGATCCAGGAAGTTTGCCCCATTTGGCTGTCGCGCAACCACGGTGCCTGTCGATTTACAATCCAGTTTCGGGGTCGGCTTGCTGCCAGCCTTCATATGAGGTGTAGAACACGAGGTTGCAGCCTGATGAGCTGTGGCCACTTTTTTCTTCTCTTTCGCAACAGCTGCTCCGGTGGCGGCCAATACCATTGCTACGCCAAAGACAATGAGTTTCATTGAAACGCCCTTCAACCCTTGTACAATCCGATATGATTGCGCCCAGTTAACGTAACGTCAAATCACCTTTTGTCGGCAACGACGGCGAACAGTGCCAGTAAAAAGAGCCCGCCACCGAAGCAGCGGGCCAATTCGAAACTTGGTTTCGGTTTCAGTAGAAGTCGGGCTGCTCCCGCTCATCGTCGCCTTCGCGATCGTCTGCCGGTTCGCAAAGCATGACGCCTTTGCCGTGATTCTCGCACCAGCCGAGCAGCGGCTCGCCTTCGGGGTGGTTCCAGGTGTTCTGATCGACGATGACTGCCTTGCGCTGGTCGACATGTTCCGTCCAGCCAGGTTCATACTCGTCATCGTCCCAGCCGTCGTGCGGTTCGTCCAGCACGTCGCCTCCATGCTCATTCTCGGCCTCGCAATCGTCATGGCTTGTGCCGTGAACAAACAGGGGATTCACTACGAAACCGGTCCGATCAAGAATCTTCGGATGGACGCGATTTTTGACAACCTTGCCAGTGCCAGCGGCCCGCTGCCAGGGCACGGCAACGGGCCTTTGACACAAGCCGGACATGGACTTTGGACAGGCATCCGGCCGGCATTTTCAACGAGAGATGCGAAATTTTGTTCCCGCGCTTCTCGCATTTTACCACCATTGCCTGTCGTGATTGCGGCGCTACCTCACTGGGCGTAGGATCGCCCTGGGGAGAGGCAAAATGTCTGTTATTTGGGCAGGTGGAACAGCCATCGTC
>NZ_JBFULQ010000516.1:0-3854 GCF_054049815.1 Mesorhizobium sp. P5_C1
CCATCAGCGTCAGTGGACCCAAACGAATTGTTCGCGCGGCAACGGCGACCACAATTGCCACGCACCAGGCAATCCATCCCCCTTTCGCGTTGCTCAAGAGAGTGAACACGCTTGACAGCACCAGCCCGGCGGCGAGCGGGGCCAGGCCATAAATCAAAGCCCCTTGCCATGCTGCATTGGGACGGCTGTGCCAGAAATGCGCGATCACGATCACCAGCAGCGACGACGGCGCAAAAATCGCAATCGTCGCAACGATCGCGCCCGCCCATCCGGCAAGATGCCAACCCATCAGCGTGACGATCAGGGTTCCCGGTCCGGGCGCAACGCGGGAGATGGCAAACATGTCGAGGAAGGTCTTGTTGGTCAACCAATGCTGGTTGTCGACAACGCTGTGCTGCAGTTCGCCCAGAATGGAGGCTCCCCCGCCGATGGCCATCAAGGACAGAGGCGCGAACACCAGAAACAGGCTGACAAGCAGATTATCGTCTTTCATGGCGGCTTCTTGCAAAGCCGACGCCGATGCCGATGGGTGCAAGCACCGCCACAACGACGAGAGCCGAGAAATGAAAGACAGTCGCGCCGATCAGCGTGCACGTGAAGAGGGCAATTGAAACCGCGTCGACACAGGCATAGCGCATGGCAAGGTAGCCGACTGACAGTGACAAGCCGGCGGCCGCAACCGCCAGCCCCACGAGGATAGCGCCGATCGCGGGATCGGCGCTCAGCCTCAGCACGATATTTCCTATCAAAACTATCGCGACCGCAGGGGGCAGCACCACCGCCGCCAGCGCCACCACGGCGCCGACGACACCGCGACATTGAAACCCGAGCCAGAGCGCCAGGTTTGCAACATTGACACCAGGAAGTGACTGGCTAAGCGCCAGCCCTGACAGAAACTGTTTGTCGCTGAACCAGCGCCGATTCACCACGAATTCCGTGTGCATCATGCCGTTCACACCACCGCCAATGCTGGTGATGCCGAGCTTGGTGAACGCCAGGAAGAGCTCAAGGAGGTTTGGTGGGGGTGACGTGTCGGGCGCCAGCGGGACATCCATTTGATCCATGAAACCTCCGATTTTTCCTGCTTTCAAACCAGGGATGTGCTCGATCGCTGCGTCGGCGGCACTGTATTCTGTTGACAGTTTGCAGTAAATAGTCGATCACTACCCCATGAGGGCCGAGCTTGAATTTCTCCAGAACCACTCCCTGACGAGCGTCCTTCGACGTGAGTTGGAAACCCTCATCCTGTCGGGAGAATTTGCCCCTGGTGAGCGATTGAACGAGAATTCGCTGGCAATCCGCTTCTCGGTGAGCCGCGGCCCGATCCGCGAAGTCTGCCGCGCGCTCGCCGAAAAAGGCTTGCTCGAACTCGTGCCCAATCGAGGCGTGTTCATGCGCCGGATTGGCGAGGAACAGGCCGCCGAACTCTACGACGTGCGAGCAGGCCTGTTTGCATCGGCGGCGCGGTTGCTGGCGACCAAGGTGACGCCGGAGCAGATTTCGGAACTCCAGAGTTTACTTGATCGCATGGAAGAAGCGGTTCTCGCGAATTCGCTCGACAACTACTATCCGCTCAATCTGGAATTCCACGATTCCATCCTGCGCTTTGCCGGGAACAGCCGGCTGCACAAGGCCTATTCCGAGCTCGTCAAGGAGCTGCACCTGTTTCGGGAGCGTGCGCTGCTGCAAGGCGGCGGCCTGACCGTATCCAATATCGAGCATCGCCGCATCGTGGCAGCGCTGGGAGCGGGCGACGCCACGGCAGCCATGGATGCAGCGTTTGCGCATGTGCTGAGCGGCAAGAGCCGCATGACCCTGCCAGCGGCAGCCGACACGGAACATTCGATCGGCGGTGCCGCAAAAACCACGGACATCGCATGAACGGCGCGCGGGAACTTGAGGGGCGCGTCGCCATCGTGACCGGTGCAGGACGCAACATCGGGCGCGTGATGGCGCTGGAACTGGCTCGAGCCGGCGCCGCGGTGGTCGTGAACGCACGCACATCTCGCGCCGAAGCCGAAGCTGTCGTCAACGAGATCACCGCCGCCGGAGGCAGGGCTACGGCCGTCCTGGCCGACGTCGTCGACCCGAATGCCGTCGACGCACTGATCGGCGCGGCTGTCCGGCAGTTCGGTGGCATAGACATTCTCGTCAACAGCGCTGCCGTGCGACGCGAAACCGCGTTCGAGGATCTGGGTTTCACCGAATGGCGAGAGGTGCTTTCGATCATCCTCGATGGTGCATTCCTCACCGCCCATGCAGCGCTCCCGCATCTCAAGAAATCGGGACAAGGCGTGGTGATCAACATCGGGGGTCTGTCGGCTCATACCGGCGCCAGCGGTCGCGCCCATGTCGTCGCGGCCAAGGCGGGCCTGGCCGGATTCACCCGGGCGCTCGCCCATGACCTTGCCGGTGAAGGCATCACGGTCAATTGCGTTTCGCCTGGCATGATCGACACTCGACGTGCCGGCGAAGAGCCTTCTCATCATGCCGGGAAACTGCCGCCTGTCGGGCGGCGTGGAACACCCGAGGAAGTTGCACTGCTCGTGCGCTATCTCTGCGGACCGGCGGCTCGCTACATCACCGGCCAGACCGTCCACATCAATGGCGGCGCCTTCACGGCGTGATGCACGCCAATCAGCAAGCACGCCGATGCACCGGGCGGTGCCCGACGGCTATCCAGGGAGATCAAATGATGGACGTTACAGCCATTCTGGCGCGCTATGTCGTGTCGGCATCCGCGGACAGCGTCCCGGCAAACGTCCGGAGCGAAGCAGTGCGCTCCTTCCTCAACTGGACCGGCTGCGCGGTAGGCGGCTCGCAACATCCGAGCGTTGACATTGCCTTGTCCGCGGTGTCACCGTTCGCCGGCAAGGATCAGGCTGCGATCCTCGGCCGTAGCGAACGGCTGGACGCCCTGAACGCCGCGCTCATCAACGGCATCGCCAGCCACGTCTTCGATTTCGACGACACACATCTGAGGACCATCATCCATCCGGCCGGGCCGGTCGCCTCCGCAATCCTCAGCCTGGCGCAACTGCAACCAACGAGCGGCCGTGATCTCCTGCACGCCTTCATCCTCGGCGTCGAGGTCGAATGCCGCATCGGCAACGCCGTCTATCCCGCGCACTACGACATCGGCTGGCACATCACCGGAACCGCCGGCGTTTTCGGAGCCGCCGCCGCGGCAGGTCGCCTGCTCGGTCTCAACGAACAGCAGATGATCTGGGCGCTCGGCATCGCCGGCACACAGTCTTCCGGTTTTCGTGAGATGTTCGGAACCATGTGCAAAAGCTTCCATCCCGGCCGCGCCGCGCAAAATGGACTGCTTTCCGCCGTGCTGGCGCAACGCGACTTCACCTCGTCAAACCGCGTGCTCGAGGCGCCGCGCGGTTTCGCCCATGTCATGTCCACCGAACGGAATTTCGACGAGATCACCAAAGGCCTGGGCGAGAGTTTCGAGATCGCTCTCAACACCTACAAGCCGTTCGCTTGCGGCATCGTCATCCACCCGATCATCGACGGCTGCGTGCAATTGCGCAATGAATTCGGCCTGAAGGCCGACGAGATCGAAAGCATTGCGCTGGAAGTCGATCCGTTGGTGTTGGAATTGACTGGCAAGAAGACCCCGCAGGTTGGCCTCGAAGGCAAATTCAGCGTCTACCATTCGGCAGCGGTCGCCATTATCGAAGGCCGCGCCGGCGAGGCAGAATACAGCGATGCAAACGTGCGCGATAAGCAGGTCATTGCGCTGCGCGATCGCGTCAGCGCAGTGGCGTCGCAAAGCGTCGCCGAAGACGAATGTCACGTCACGATCAAGCTCAGGGACGGTCGCGTGCTCAAGAGGCATGTCG
>NZ_JBFULQ010000517.1:0-3845 GCF_054049815.1 Mesorhizobium sp. P5_C1
GGCCATCAGATGACGGCGATCGTGCATATTTCGCTGTCAGGACAGTTCGAGAAGACGCTGTCGGATTTCGAGGCGGCAATCAAGCGCTGCCCGAATGTGCTGTCCTGCCACCTGATGTCGGGCGAATACGACTATATCCTGCGCATCGCGGCCAAGGATCTCGTCGACTACGAACGCATCCACAAGGAATGGCTGTCGGCGATGCCGCATGTGACCAAGATCAACTCGTCATTCGCCTTGCGTGAGATCGTCGACCGCACGGCGATGGGCATGAAGCCGGAAATGGCTTAACGCCAAAGGCATACCCGGACGTCCTTCCCAACATAGCATGCCCCTTCGCGGCGAAGGTCTTCCCAGCGTTCGTCACCGTGAGTTTCGGAAACGTCCGAGTTGCTATAGCCTTCCCAAAGATCACCGTCCTTGTAAACAACTGCCCAGTAGTCTTTGGACATTTCACCAGCCCCACTATGCGTATCAGGATAGTCGATACCTGCAAAAACTTGCCGAGGCCCCTGGATATTAAAATCGCCGCCCTTCTCGATTTGATAGTAGCATCTTCCGGATATGCGAGTCTGACCGTCAACAGTAAGCAGGCAGCGGCCCCATTTATAGCCGCTCGGTAAACGATGCTGTGGTTGCGCCTGCGAAGGCGAAACGGAAAACGCAATTGCAAGGGCAGCCGCTGTGGTTCGTCCGATCATCTTATCATCCGTTGTGACGCAGCCAATCCTAGGAGTTACCGGACACTGTTGGATCCGCCCGGAGCGCATGTCGAAACGCCGCGGCATGGTTCCCTTGAAGATCAGACTATTTATCGACCAAGTCGGATTTTTGYCACATGACATTTGCGCTGCTTCGCAGCGGAACAGAAATCCAGCCGGTCTCATTTTCCAAACAGGGTGTTAGGCCTCGGTGACGATCCGATCCATCGGGATGTCGTGCGGCTGCGGGTAGATGGTGGCGATACGCTGCAACTCATAGCCGACGCCGATCACCAGCGGCTTGAACGGCATCGCCGCCAGCGTGCGATCGAAGAACCCGCCGCCATAGCCCAGGCGGTAGTTTCGAGGATCGATGCCGACGATTGGCGCAATGACGATGTCGGGCAGCACCGGATCGCCCTCGGCCGGGATCGGGATGTTCCAGACACCTTTTTCCAGCCGGTCGCCCGGCGCGTAGGGGCGAAAGATCAGCGGCTGACCTTTCTCGATGACAACGGGCAGGGCGGTGCGGCCGCCGCGCGCATTGACGGACGCCATCCATGGGCGCAGGTCCGGCTCGCCGCGAAACGGCCAGTAGAGACTGACCATGCGGCCGACGATCTCGCCGACGATTGCGTCGAGACCTTGCGCAATGCGCTGCGACATCACCGTTCGCGCGTCGGCCGAAACGGCGAGACGCGCGGCGATCAGGCGTTCGCGCTCGGCCTTGCGCCAGCGCCGGACGTCGGTCCAGTCGGCTAGTGGTGTCTGAAACGCGGGATCGAGTTCATGCATGAAGCAGGGAGGAGAGGCATATTGCGCCGGACCTTGGTCGTCATGATTGCTAGCCATGCTTTACCTCATCGCGTATTTGATCACGCTATACCTCGTGACACGATACGACATGTGCGTTCACGACATAGAACGACGAGTCTCAGGCACCTCCCCCGCGTTGCTGCGATGCACAAAAGTACCTACATCTAGCCTAGGCAATCTTGCCCGTTAGCGGTGAATGAGATGAACCACGCCAGCCATCATGTCGTTGTTGTCGGCGCAGGTTTCGGCGGTCTCGAATTCACCCGAGCGCTTGGCGGTGCGCCGGTCCGCATCACCATGATCGACAAGCGTAATCATCACCTCTTCCAGCCGCTGCTCTACCAGGTGGCGACCACGGCGCTGGCGACGTCCGAAATTGCATGGCCGGTCCGCCACCTCCTGCGCAAGCGCAAGGATGTGACGACGCTGCTTGCCAATGTCGTCGGCGTCGATCGCGCCGGCAAGCGCGTGCTGCTCGATGATGGCAGTGCGGTCGCCTATGACACGCTGCTGCTCGCCACCGGCGCGCGCCACGCCTATTTCGGCCACGATGAATGGGAACCTTTCGCGCCCGGCCTGAAGACGCTGGAGGATGCCACCACGGTTCGGCGGCGCATTCTGCTGGCCTTCGAGCAGGCCGAGCGGGAGGCCGATCCCGTCAAGCGCGAGGCGCTGCTGACCATTGCGATCGTCGGTGGCGGGCCGACCGGCGTCGAGCTTGCCGGCACCATCGTCGAACTGGCGCATGACACGCTGCGCGGTGAATTCCGCAACATCGATACACGACAAACGCGTGTCGTGCTCATCGAGGCCGGCGATCGTATTCTGGCCAATTTTGCACCGAGGCTTTCCAACTACGCGGTGAAGGCGCTCGAGCGGCTCGGTGTGACAATCGAACTCGGCCGGGCTGTTACACGGTGCGACGCAGAGGGCGTAGTCTTCGGCGACAGGCACTTGTCGGCAGGCACAATCCTGTGGGCAGCGGGCGTTGCCGCCTCGCCGGCCGCCGAATGGCTAGGCGCGGCGGCGGACCGGGCGGGCAGGGTGCTCGTCGAGCCTGACTTGAGCGTGCCGGGCAGCCCGGAGATTTTCGTCGTCGGCGATGCCGCGCATGTGCTGCGGCCGGACGGGCGGCCCGTTCCCGGCGTGGCTCCGGCCGCCAAGCAGCAGGGCCGCCATGTCGCCGCCACGCTGAAGGCGCGGCTTGCCGGCGACACCGGCCCACGGCCGTTCCGCTACAGGCATGACGGCGACCTCGCCACGATCGGCAAGCGCGCCGCCGTGATTGATTTCGGCTGGATCAAGCTGACCGGCTGGGCGGCATGGTGGCTGTGGGGCATAGCCCACATCTATTTCCTGATCGGCTTTCGCAACCGGCTTGCGGTTTCACTGAGCTGGCTATGGATCTACGCGACGGGCCAGCGCAGCGCGCGGCTGATCACCCAGGGCGACGACGACAAGGGCTGATTTCTTCTCCCCAGACCCGTTCATCCGCACGTCATCTGTTGCTGATCGAGTGGCGTTCCGATGCGCGCAATTTCTTGAATGGACTCGGATGGGTTTCAGCGCAAAGTTCGCTTCGGGGCAGGGCTTGTCACGTCGTCGAAGGAGAAAACATGTCTCGACTGCTCCATCCCGTCTCCCGCCGCGATCTCCTTGGCGGTGCCGCCGCCGCAGGAGCGTTGATCATGCTGCATCCGTTCTCCGCCCGCGCCCAGGCCAACCAGGCCCATCTTCGGATCATGGAAACCACCGACATCCATGTGAACGTGCTGCCTTACGATTACTACGCCGACAAAGCGAACGACACGATGGGCCTGTCGCGCACGGCTTCCCTGATCGACGCAGTGCGCAAGGAAGCCGTCAATTCGATGCTGATCGACAATGGCGACCTGCTGCAGGGCAATCCGATGGGCGACTACATCGCCTATGAGAGGGGCATGAAGGATGGCGACCTGCATCCGATCATGAAGGCCATGAACCTGCTCGGCTACGAATGCTCGACGCTGGGCAACCACGAGTTCAATTACGGCCTGTCGTTCATGGACAAGGTGCTGGCTGGCGCCAATTTCCCCTTTGTCTGCGCCAATTTGATCCGCGGCACCGAGCTTGCTGCGAACCCGCGTGACGACAAGCTTTATCTCAAGCCCTATGTCATCCTCGACAAGAAGATCAGGGACGGGTCAGGCGCCGAGCAGCCGATCAGGATCGGCATCATCGGCTTCGTGCCGCCGCAGATCATGGTCTGGGATCTCAAGAATCTGGAGGGCAACGTCAAGACACGCGACATCGTCGAGGCGGCCAACGCCTGGGTGCCACAGATTAAGG
>NZ_JBFULQ010000518.1:0-3840 GCF_054049815.1 Mesorhizobium sp. P5_C1
CCTGCAAGCTTCCGCACGGCCTCGTCCTGCGCCTCCATGAGATGATCGAGCAGAATGAGCCAACCGCCGGCGGCAGCTTTCGCAAGGTGAAGCGCGCCCAGGTCATCGGCGAGCCGATCGTGCTGAAAGGCTACGGCCGTCGGTTCGATCGCCGCACCGAGCAGGCTCCGTCAGCGCAGACCAGCAGCTACGCCCTGACCTATGGCGTCGACGCCGACTTCTTCAGGAAATGGCTCGCCCAGAACCAGGACCTCGAGGCGGTCAAGAACAACCTGGTCTGGGCGCATGCTGAACGCGACATGGTCGAAGGCTTCATCAAGGAGCATGAGGCGCAGAAATCAGGCTTCGAGCCTATCGATCCGAACAATCTGCCGCGCGGCATCCAGGCCTTCAAGCAGGACGCCGCCTAAGCCGATGGCGCGGGCGCTTCTGAACTCGGCGCTCCTCGGCATGGCTGTCTCCAATGGCCGCCTGCGCGGGTCAACCTGGTGGTGAAAGTCTGACGGCTGGTACCCTTGCGGAATGCCGCTTTCGACACCATTGCGGAAGTTCGCTTGCCCTCGGCTGAACTCACCCCCATGACCCAATTCAGTCATCGCACTTGCGCGACCCGACGTCGCGAAGGGGTCGGAATGCTGTCGTTCAGCCGTAGCCGTCACGCCGCCACCGATGCCTGCACCGCACTACCGCCAGTGCGCATCGACGTCGCGAGCGCCTTTTTCAACAGCCTGATTTGCTGCGGTCGTTCGTTTCGATTTGCAGTTAATTGCACACACTGCACAGGAGCGCGCCATGATCAGTCTGAATGGCAAGAATTACACGGCCCTCCCGCTCCTCCTTGGAGAGTCTGCTGAGGCGGGCAGTCCTGTCAGCGCGCCGAAAAAGCGAGTCAGAAATGCGCCCAGTCCTAGTGTGGGAGTCTTGCGCTCTCAGTCGCTGGCCCAATAACTCCCAGKCCAGCGATGAGCAACGTTACGCCGCAGTGCCCGCCGCTGACCCGTCCGTGTTGCGGAGCGCACGGGTTCCGCCTAACTTGGTGCTGCTGAGAGCTTTGCCCTCGATACGAACGCAAATAAGGTGCCACCCCGCAACACTGACCGGCGTCAGTGGCCGGCCGACGACGGCCTTGGCCGTTGAGACAAAACCGGGAACCGCTTGGATGAACAACTGCTCGCCCAATTCGGTCATACCGCTTATGATGACCAAAGCGGCAACCAGCATCGGAACTCGCTTCAATACAGTCATTGTTTGTCTCCCATCGCAAAGTTCGAGGGGAATTCGACAGCCTTCTAAGGTCCGCAATGTGACTGGGCACTTGCGATTGCTCATCCGTTAAGCACGCTGGGTGAATTAAAAGCGTCGCCACCTCGTGGCTTCTTCATATTTGTGCTTAGCTGCCGGCTGTTTCCCGGTGGCCAATATGTTCGAAGTAGTGCAATCGCCCTCCGGCTCGAACTTGTTCTTGCTGGCTTTCTCAGCGCTGATCTTTGACCTCCCGCGCTATACCTTATCGCTGGTCTGGCTGGCGGTGTTCGGCAAGTGGGGAAGTACACGGCGCGGGCGAGCTTCTGCCCGCCAGCTGTCTGTGAGCGTAATCGTGCCGACATTCAACGGCGGGGGCGGGTTGCATCCGACAATCACTTCCCTGCAACGCCAGACCCAGCGGCCGATCCAGATCATCATCGTCGATGACGGTTCGACGGATGACACGCGCGCGAGCGCGGAGCGGGCTCGCGCTCTGGGTCTTGTGGACATGGTGATCTGCCATGGCACCCGCTGTGGGCGCAGCGCGGCAATCAACGCCGCGGCCAGGTTTGCCAGCGGTGACCTTCTCATGACCGTGGATGCAGACACTGTTTTCGAACCGACTGCCATCGAACGGCTCGCCTCGGTGTTCATGGATCCACGAGTGGCCGGCGCGAGCTGCAACATCGCCATAGCGAATGATCGCGAATCGCTTTGGACCGGCCTGCAAAGCGTCGAATATCTGATGTCGATCAGCGCCGGACGATCCGTGCTCGATATCGTCGGCGCCATCGCTTGCCTGTCCGGCGCCTGCTCGACCTACAGGCGTGATGTGTTTTTGCGGCAAGGGGGGCTCGACGTGGGGCCCGGCGAGGACTTGGAATTCACGCTGAGGCTTCGCCGGCTGGGCTATCTGGTCCGCTTCGTTCCCAACGCCTGGGCCGAAACGCTCGGGCCCGTCGGTGGCGTGAGCCTGCTGCGCCAACGCGCCCGCTGGGATCGGGACGCACTGCGGGTTCGTCTCATGATGTACGGCGAGCTGAGCCTGTTCCAGAGCCGCGAACGTCTGCGCGACACGCTGCAGCGGCTGGATTTCATCACATTCGACCTCGTCCCGACGCTCAGCCTTCCCTTCTATCTGACCTATGTCGTGCTGCTGTTCGGCGGCGACGCGTTTGCGTTTCTCGCCGCAATCTACTTCCTGCTGCTGTGGATATCATTCTTCAACATGGCGCTGGCGTTCGTGATGTTCGGCCGCTCCACCAGCCTGTTTGCGCTCTCGTTGTCGCTGATCTTTCCGTTCTACCAAGGCGTTTATCTCAAATGTGCGCGCTTCTTCTCATATTCGTCGGAAATCATCTTCGCCACATCGCGGCATGACGATTTTGTGCCGCCTCGCGTCCGGCGCGCACTGTTGGGAGGTCCCCTCTGAAAGGTGCATCATGCACGTCACGATCAACCGTCTCGATCCAAATGTACCCGATCCTATCGAGAGCCGGCGGCGCGCCGCGGGTCGACTTGTCCGCTTTGCCTATGGCACCACGGTGTTCGGCGTGCTGGCGTTCTTTGTCGTCTATTTCGGCGCGCCCTTCGTGTTCCTTAGCGGACCTGGCACCGTAACAGCTCCCCGCTACGTGGTGTCGCTGCCCAATATCGTACAGGTTCAGACGATGAACGTGGTACCCGGCGCAACGGTCAAGGCTGGCCAGGAGATCGGCACGGTCAACTCGCCACAGATCGACGGCGTGCTGGCGAACTACATGAACTCCCTGGCCGACATCGCGGTCCGCCGGGCCGAGCTACGGGTGAAACTCCGCGTGGCGCAGGACACGCTCGCGTCAACCCGCTCATATCTGGATCTCACCCAGGAGACTATCGCAGAAATCGAAAGAACCTCGGCCGCCAGTCTGAGCTACCGAGTCGGCATGTATCGCGAGCGAGCTCAGGCCCTCGGAATCCTGGTCACACACGAAGCCGAAATTTCCGAGTCCACTGCGCAGCTTGCAGACCTGGACAAATTCAGCCAACAGGTTCGCGGTCACATGGACGCTATCGAGCGCAGTTTTGCGGGCGGGAAAGTCTTTGCCCCGATCGCGGGGGTCGTGTCGACCAATGTCGCTCATGCCGGCCAATCCCTGGTGGCCGGCGCGCCAATCGCCGAGATTCTCGATGCGTCCGACATCTTCGTCGACTGGTACATTCCCAATGAACGCCTGGTCGATCCCAGGATCGACGATAAGGTCATGGTGTTGTTCGGCAACCGACGAATTCCCGGCACAATAGTCGACATTCTGCCGGTGTCCGATGTCTACGCTGGCCGGCAGCCACAGTTCGGGGGCGACCGTCAATCCACCCAGATCGCGCGTATCCGCTTCAACGAGGGTGCGACGATGCCGGCGCTCAATTCAACTGTATACGTTCACATGTACTACACTAGCTTCACTGCCCGCATCGCCGAGTGGCTGATATGGCTGATCGGACTAGCCTGAGCCGAGCGATGTGCAATGCAGATTGAAGCCAACCAACTTGTGTGCCCGGCCTGTGGTGGCGGCCTCGATTTCTTTCCGGTGTTTCATCACATGATGTGTGCTTATG
>NZ_JBFULQ010000519.1:0-3840 GCF_054049815.1 Mesorhizobium sp. P5_C1
CAGCGGCTCCGTCAACGAAAACCTGTTCTTCAACGGCTTCCCGGATGATGTGAACCGCAACCTTGCCATGATCGACAAGCTGGGATCGCCCGACACCTACAACCACTATCCTACCGGCTGGGCGACAGCTTTCTCGACGCCATACAAGATGTTCAAGCGCTATGCCTCGTACGCCGGCGGCACCTGCGATCCGCTGGTCATCCATTGGCCAAAGGGGATCAAGGCCAAAGGCGAAATGCGCCACCAGTACCATCATTGCACCGACATCGTACCGACGATCCTGGAAGCCTGCGGCGTGAAGATGCCCGACGCGATCGACGGCGTAAAACAGTCGCCTTTGGCCGGCGTTTCGATGGCCTACACCTTCGATGACGCCAAGGCGCCGACCACCAAGGAGACCCAGTACTATGAGATGTGCGGCACTCGCGGCATCTGGTCGAAAGGCTGGAAGGCCGCCGCCGTCCACGCGCCGCTTCCTTCGGACCAGGGCCATTTCGACAAGGACGTCTGGCAACTCTTCCACACCGACGCAGATCGCTCGGAGGCCCGCGACCTGGCTGCCCAGCATCCCGAAAAGCTGAAGGAAYTGACCGACCTCTGGCTATCGGAGGCCAACAAGAACAACGTGCTGCCGCTCATAGATCTCGGCGTGGCGGCCATGCACGCCGCCGAATACCACGCGCCAAAACGGAACCGATACGTCTATTATCCGGGCACGACCGAGGTGCCCGAGGCAGCGGCGGCTCCTACGCTTGCCGTGTCGTTCAAGATACTGGCCGAGGTCGAGTTCACCGGCAACAGTCAGGGCGTGATCGTGGCGCAAGGCTCGCGCTTCGGCGGCTATTCGCTATTCGTCAAGGGTGGCAAGCTGTTCTACGTCTACAACTTCCTCGGCATCCCGCCCGAGCAGCGGCTGGTTGTCGAAGCGCCCAAGCTGGGCAAGCACATTGTCGGCGTCGAGTTCGTCAAGGAACGGATCACCAAACAGCTGGAGACCCTGGGCCAGATGACGCTCTACGTCGATGAGGAACCGGTCGCGCACGCGGCCTTCCGCACCCAGACGGGCCGTTACATCCTCTGCGGCGAGGGGCTTTGCGTCGGCTACGATGGCGGCGATGCCGTCAGCAGCGAATACAAGCCGCAGTTCCCGTTCGCAAACGGGCGGGTGGTCAAGGTCGTCTTCGACGTCGCCGATGACGTGTATCTCGATCTGGAGCGGAAGTTCGCCGCCGCGATGGCCCGGGACTGAGGGAGCACGATGACGATCGCGCAGCTCATTCCCATGGCCATCAACCTCTCGATGGGGCTGATGGTGTTCGCGCTTGGGCTCCAGGCAAGCTGGCGGGATGCGGCATACTTGTTGCGGCAGCCGGGGCTTTTTGCCAGATCCCTGCTTTCCATGAACGTCATCATGGTTTTGCTGGCGATCGCGATGGATGCGTTGTTTGCCCTCAACCCGGCAGTCAAGCTCGCCCTGGTGGCGCTCGCTTTGTCGCCGGTGCCACCGGTCCTTCCCGGCAAACAAACCAAGGCCGGCGGCTCGGTTTCCTACACGGCCAGCCTGCTCGTTACCATGGCGGCGCTTTCCGTCGTCATCGTGCCGTTGGGTATCGCCCTCATCGGCCGCACATTCGGGTTCGGGATCGCCGTGCCGGCCAGCCAGATCGTATCGATCGTGGCGACAGGCATTGTCCTGCCGCTCATCATCGGGCTGCTCGTCCGCCAGTTCGCTCCCGCCCTCGCATCCCGCCTCGCGCGCCCGCTGTCTCTATTTGCAACGATCCTGCTGGTCGCGGCCTTCATTCCGGTGCTCATCAGGATCTGGCCGGCCATGGCGGCGATGATCGGCAATGGATCACTTGCCGCGCTGGCTTTCTTTGTCGTGGTTGGCGTCCTGGTCGGTCACGGTCTTGGGGGTCCGGAGGCCGACAACAGAACCGTGCTGGCCCTCGCCACCGCAACGCGTCATCCTGGCGTGGCCATCGCGATCGCCCACGCAACCTTTCCCGACGAGAAGGCCGCCATGGCCGTGGTACTCTGGCATCTGATCGGTAGCGCGATCCTATGCATTCCCTACGTGAACTGGCGCAAGCGCGTCCGCGCAGCAACGCAGTCAAAGACCGCATTGTGACGGAACTGTTGAGAATTTGCCGGAAAAGCCGGATGATTGAATGATTGCGATGCTTCTTCGTCGCCGCCGGCAATTGTCCGGGATCGACGCCTGGAGGCATCTTCTGGTCGCCGCGGTGACGGGAGCGGACGAACGAGGCGAGTTCATTCAGGAGAAGCCCAAATCCGGCAGCCCTGCCGCCGGCACAATCGACAGCCGCGGCCTGTCCGTGACGACGGCGCAAGGAGGTTGACGGATGGACGAAATCGCAAGAGCTGATGACCTGCTGGTCGAAAAACGGGAGGCGATCCCGCAGTCTGTCAATTCACCGACCGACGGCATGATCTGGATACCAGGCGGCTCGTTTCTGATGGGCTCCGACAAATTCTATCCCGAGGAGGCGCCGGCCCATCGCGTGAAAGTCGACGGTTTCTGGATGGACCGATTTACCGTGACCAATGGCGATTTCGAAAAATTCGTCGCCGCGACGGGCTACGTCACGCTGGCCGAAAAGCCGGCCAACCCGGACAATTACCCAGGCGCATTGCCGGACATGCTTTCGCCGTCCTCGACCATGTTCAAGAAGCCGGCCGGACCGGTCGACATGCGCAACCACTACAACTGGTGGGTCTATGTGCACGGCGCCAACTGGCGCCATCCGAGAGGCCCCGCCAGCTCGATCAAGAAGCTGGCCGATCACCCGGTGGTGCATGTCGCCCATGAGGATGTCGAGGCTTATGCGCGTTGGGCAGGCAAGGAGTTGCCGACCGAAGCCGAATGGGAGTTTGCGGCGCGCGGCGGCCTCGAAGGCGCCGACTACGTGTGGGGCGATGAACTCACGCCCGGTGGACAGCACATGGCCAATACCTGGCAGGGCGAGTTTCCTTATCGCAACTCGCTGGACGATGGTTACGAATACACGGCGCCGGTGGGCTCGTTCCCGCCCAATGGCTACGGTCTTTTCGACATGGCCGGCAACGTCTGGCAGTGGACGACGGACTGGTATCAGGAGCACGGCAGGATCGACAGCCCGTGCTGCACGGCGGAAAACCCGCGCGGCGCCCCGCGCGAGGCAAGCTACGACCCGCGCCAACCGGACGTGAAAATCCCGCGCAAGGTGACCAAGGGCGGTTCGCATCTCTGCGCGCCAAACTATTGCCGGCGCTATCGTCCCGCGGCACGCATGGCACAGCCCGTCGACACGTCGATTTCCCATCTTGGTTTCCGCTGCATTGTCCGCATCACCAGGGACGGCAACCCATGATCGTTGCACAATGGCTGAACCAGCTGGCTGAACTCAGCGCCCCGATCATCGATCTTCTGGCCCTGGTCCTGATCCTGGCAGGGACGCTCGAGGCCTTCGTAAACGGTGTCAGGGTGATGCTCAGCCATCCGGACGGGCACTACGCCATTCGCGCGGTGTGGATGCGTCATGCCAGATGGCTGATCGCCGGCCTTACATTCCAACTTGCGGCCGATATCATCGAGACCTCCGTCGCGCCGAGTTGGGACGACGTAGGCCGCCTGGCGGCGATTGCCGTGATCCGGACATTCCTCAATTTCTTCCTGGAGCGAGATCAACGGGAGGCTCGCGAACTCCAGCAGGAGAGTGAAGCCAGAAAGATGGCAATGACCTAGAGCGGTTCAAACGCCGAACCGCTCTATCTCTTTGTTTTGACGCAATACCGGACGGAAACCGTTTCACACTTGTCCTGTAAATGCTCTAATGC
>NZ_JBFULQ010000520.1:0-3823 GCF_054049815.1 Mesorhizobium sp. P5_C1
GGCCGTAGCTGCCTCTCTCGGACCCGGCCTATGGACCGCAACGCTGGCGATGATTGCCGTCTGGTGGCCGCTCTACACGCGGCTGATGCAGGCGCAGGTCATAAGCGTCAAGCAGATGGAGCATGTCGATGCCGCCATCTCATCTGGTGTCAAGCCGCGCCGGCTGCTCATCCGCTACATTCTGCCGCTTTGCTGGACGCCCATTCTGATCAACGCGACGATGGATTTCGGCCAGGTCGTTTTGCTGGCGGCCTCGCTGAGCTTCATCGGACTTGGAGCCGCACCGCCGGCACCCGAATGGGGGGCGATGGTCTCGGACGGCGCGGTCAACTTCTACTACTGGTGGATCGCGGCAGCCCCTGGGATCGCCATTCTGAGTGTCGTGCTGGCGCTGAATTTCATCGGCGACCGGGTGCGCGACATATTGGATCCGAGGAAGCATTCATGAAGGATGAGCCCCTCCTCGATGTCCGGGATCTCAAGATCGCTTTCGACACGCCGTTCGGATATGTCGACGCCGTGCGTGGTGTGTCGTTCTCCATTCGCAAGGGCGAGATCATCAGCCTGGTTGGCGAGTCCGGATCCGGCAAAAGCATCACCATGCGTGCTGTCATGGGACTCTTGCCGCGGTCCGCTCGCATCAGCGGCTCGGTGAAATTGCTCGGCAGCGAATTGATAGGCTGCCCGGCGAAGAAACTCGAGCAACTGCGCGGCTCCAGAATGTCGATGATCTTCCAGGATCCGCTGACCGCCTTGAACCCGGTGCTGACGGTCGGAGACCAGGTCGTGGAGGCGATACGCATCCACAATCCCACGCTCTCGGCGAAACAGGCGCATGACCAGGCGCTTGGGCTGCTTTTCGAAGTCGCGATACCGTTTCCGGAAAGGCGCATGCAGCAATATCCGCACGAATTTTCCGGCGGAATGCGTCARCGTGTGGTGATTGCCATCGCGATCGCGAACAAGCCGGACCTGATCATCGCCGATGAACCGACGACGGCGCTCGACGTCACGGTCCAGGCTCAGATCCTGGAACTCCTGAAGCAGCTCTGCCGCCAGCAGGGCACCGGGCTGGTTCTGATCACGCATGATCTTGGCGTTGTCGCCGGTATGGCCGAAGCTGTCTCGGTGATGTATGCCGGATCGATCGTCGAGCGTGCCGCCGTCGATGATCTGTTCGATCAGCCCGGCCATCCGTATACCCGCGGCCTGTTGGGCTCGCTTCCCGAGATGAAAGGCGAGATCGGCCGTCTCATCGACATCGGCGGTGCTCCGCCGACGGCTCAGACCATGCCGTCGGGTTGCGCGTTCAATCCGCGTTGCCATTTCGCTGTCGATCGGTGCCGGAGCGAATCGCCATTGTTGATGAAGGCCGGTGCCTCGGATGTGGCATGCCATTTGGCATCGATGCTGCCGCAGTACCACAGCCGAAGGAAAACGGCATGACATCGGCCGTCCGCGATGGTTCGGCACCCAATCAAACCGGCGACGAAATGCCTTCGCAGGGAGAGATACCAGTACTGCTTTCGGTCAAAAACCTGGTCAAGGAATTCGGCACCGGCGGAGCTTTCTCGGGATCGAAGAGCGCGCCGGTCATCCGCGCGGTCGCCGGAGTAAGTTTCGATCTGGCGACAGGAGAGACGTTGGGGCTTGTCGGCGAATCCGGTTGTGGCAAGTCGACGCTAGCGCGCTGCATCCTGCGGCTGTCTCCGCCGACCTCGGGAGAGGTCTTCCTTAATGGCGTGAATCTCGCAAAGCTCAGTGAGGAAGAGATGCGGCGGCAGCGCCGGCATCTGCAGGTGGTGTTTCAGGATCCGTTTGCATCTCTTCATCCGCGCATGCGGATCGGCGAGATCATTTCAGAGCCTCTGGGCCTCCTTGAGATGACGAAGAAGCAACGACTGGATCGCCTTCACGAACTTGTCGACCTGGTCAAACTGAGTATGGAGCATCTTCAGCGCTTCCCGCACGAACTTTCAGGCGGTCAAAGGCAACGCGTGGGCATTGCCCGCGCGCTTGCGGTCAATCCCAAGGTGGTGATCCTGGATGAGCCGGTCTCTGCGCTCGACGTCAGCATTCAGGCCGGCATTTTGAACCTGCTCGCGGATTTGCAGGAACGGCTTGGTCTCTCCTACCTTTTCGTCGCGCACAACCTTTCTACGGTTCGTCACATCTCGAACCGGGTCGCGGTCATGTATCTTGGAAAGATCGTCGAACTCGCGCCAAGGGAACAGATTTTTGATAGCCCCAGACATCCCTACACCCTCGCCTTGCTTTCGGCTGTGCCAACAGCCGATCCAAGGAGCGAGCGTCAGCGAAAGCGGATCGTCTTGAAGGGGGACTTGCCGAGTCCTGCCGCGCCGCCAAGCGGCTGTAGGTTCCGGACCCGATGCTGGAAGGCACAGGAACTATGCGCAACCGAAGAGCCTGTGCTGCGCACGATAGGCAAGTCTACTTTCGCCTGCCATTTTCCTGAGCCAGACACGGGACAAGGTTTGTCCTGAGCGTCAGCGCAGCGATGGAACGCCTGCGCACTTATGCTATGGGAGAAAGAGCTTCTGCAGTTTGACCCCGTCTGATGAGCAGTCATGAACTCCCCAGCGATGGAAGAAATCGATCTGGAGCCTGAGGGGCCCGATGCAAACCGCGACAGTTTGTCGGAGCGCATCTACGCGCGGTTGCGCATCGATTTGATGACCGGACAATACGAGCCCGGGAGCCGGCTCAATATTCGCCGGCTTGCTGCCAACTACGATATGTCTCCAACCCCGGTGCGTGAGGCAATCGTCCAACTCGTTCGCGAGGGCGCGTTGGAATTGCGGCTTGGCCATCAGCCTCGCGTGCCGGTCCTGACCATTCCGCAGTACATCAACATCCGCGAGACCAGGGCGCCGCTCGAACGTCTGGCCGCCGAGCTGGGCGCCGTCCACATCAGCGAGGAAAACATAGAAACCCTGAAGGCGCTACACGACAGGTTCGTTCAATCCGAAAACCAGGAACGCTGGAAGGAAGCCCTGGCGGCCAACCAGGAGTTTCATTTCACCATCTACCGGGCTTCGGGCAATGATGTGCTGGTGCGCTGCATTGAAAATCTGTGGCTGCTGGCCGGCCCGTTTGTGAACAATCAATATCCTCTCGTGCGCAGCGCTGCCCACAGCGTGCATCCGCATCTGCTGATTATCGACGCTCTCGCACGCCGGGCACCCGGCGAAACCGGCGAACTGGTCGTCCGGGATTTGCGCGAAGGGTCTTATGTGATCCTCGAGAAGATCAAGAATGAGGCCAATGCAGGGCATGTGAAAAAGTCTCGGCGCAAGAAAGCCGAGGCTTGATCGGTCCGCTGTCGGCGGCCGCGTTGGCGCGGTGGGTCTCGGCCCTATTTTGAGGGTGTCGCTTTCGTCGCGCGCCGCGCCTTGAGCTTCTCTGCACCTATTACCGCATTCCGGTCCATCATCTTCCAAAGATTGCGCGGACTGGCGCCAAGCTTCTTGACGACCTTGCCGCGCTCGAGCGGCGCGAAGGCCTCGATCGTATTCTTCCGAATGGCTTCCAGGACGATGCCGGCGACAAACTCCGCGGTAACCGGCGTTCCGGCAAAGGACAGGGCCATTGCGTCGTCTTCGGCTTCCTTGTCGAGCATCGGTGTTTCGGTCGAGGTCGGATGGACGATCGTGAATTTCACCGGGCTGCCGCGCTCTTCGAGCGCGAGGGCAAGATGATAGGCAYGAAGCGCGTGTTTTGCCGCCGCAWAGCTCGCGATGCCAGGAAAGGGCAGGAATGCCGTCATGCTGCAGACGGTGACAAGGTGGCCGTGTCCCTGCGC
>NZ_JBFULQ010000521.1:0-3811 GCF_054049815.1 Mesorhizobium sp. P5_C1
GTGCACGCCCTGCTTGGTGAAAACGGGGCCGGCAAATCGACGCTGATCAAGATTCTAAGCGGCGTGCATGTGCATGATGGCGGCTCGATCGCGATCAATGGCGAGCCTGTCTCGTTCGCTTCGCCCGCCCAGTCGCGTGATGCCGGCGTGGCGGTGGTCTACCAGGATCTGAGCCTGGTCGAATCGCTTTCGGTTGCCGACAATCTGATGCTGGGACGAGAGGCGAAGACCCGCTTCGGCTTCCTGAAAAAACGCCAGCTGGTGGCGCAGGCCGAAGCCTTCCTCAAGTCACAGAACATCCCGCTCGATGCCCGTGCCATGGTCGGGTCGCTGCCCTTTGCCTATCGCCAGATGACCGAGATCGCCAAGGCGCTGATGGGCGACGTTCGCCTGCTCATCCTCGACGAGCCGACCTCGGCGCTGACCGACGATGAAGAGAAGATCCTGTTCGAGGCGATCCGTGCTGTTGCCGCGCGGGGCGTCGGGGTGATCTACGTCACGCATCGCCTCAATGAGGTCTTCCGGATTTCGAACCGGGTGACCGTATTCCGCGACGGGCAGAACGCCGGAACATTTATCACGTCACAGACCAGTATGAGGCAATTGGTCGGCGCGATCGTCGGGCCGGATCACGCCGTTCTGAAGGCGGGCACCACGGCAGCGGGGCAAAGCGTGATGTCCTCTGCCCGCCCTGGTTCCCCTGAAAAGCCCGTGCTCGAATTGAGGGGCGTCAGCAATGACAGGCTGGACCGGGCCAATCTCGAACTGCGCAGCGGCGAAATCCACGGCCTTGCCGGCCTGATCGGTAGCGGACGCACCGAAATCCTGCAGACGATCTTCGGGCTGCTGCCCGTCCAGTCGGGCGATGCCAGCCTCGAGGGCGTTTCGCTGAACGGAACCGATCCGGCCGAGGCGATACGGCGAGGCATAGCGCTGGTGCCGGAGGACCGGCACGTCCAGGGCCTGGTCCTCGAACATTCGATCGAGCGCAACCTGACCCTGCCACGGTTGCCGTATTTCTCGCGCCTGGGCTGGCTGCAGCGCCGCTCGGCGAGCGAGCACGCCGACGCCGCCATGCATCGGCTGGCCGTCAAGGCGCCAGGCGCATCGACCACGGTGAAGAACCTGTCCGGGGGCAACCAGCAGAAGGTCGTGTTCGGCAAATGGAACGAGCCGCGGCCGCGCGTGCTGTTGCTCGACGAGCCGACGGTTGGTGTCGATGTCGGTGCGCGCGAGGAGATTTACGGCGTCATTCGCGCCGCAGCGGCGGCGGGAAGCGGTGTGCTGCTGGTGTCTTCGGATCTTTCCGAACTGCTTCAGCTCTGCGACCGCGTCTCGATCGTCGTCGATGGCCGGATCACCAAGACGATTTTGAGACAGGAATTCGGCAGCGCCGAGGATCTCCATCACCTCATTCAACTTTCGCAGCCATCGCAAGAGCACGCGGCATGACCGACACCCAAAGCCCGGCAAGTCCACCAGTGGCAAGGGGGGCAGCCGCCAACCAGCCAGGCGGTCGCTCGGCGCTGCAGCATCTGCTTCAGGGCGAACGCCCCTATATGCTTTACGTCGCCTTCGCCGTCATGCTGATCGTCTTCAGCCTGGCGTCGCCCTGGTTCCTGTCGATCGACAATTTTCTCAACATCGGCCGCCAGACGACACTGGTCTCGATCATTGCCGTCGGCATGACGTTCGTCATCATCTCCAGGCAGATCGACCTGTCCGTCGCCTCGACGCTGGCGCTTTCGGGCATGAGTGCGTCGCTGGCCATGGCTTTCGTCGCCAACAACTGGGTCGTCGGCGCGCTGGCGGGATTGGGCACCGGGGCGCTGATCGGGCTGATCAACGGCGTCTTGACCACCCGCCTCGAAATCCCGTCCTTCCTGGTGACGCTGGGCACGTTGAGCGGCGCGCGCGGTCTGGCGCTGATGGTCACCAACACCAAGCCGGTCATCATCACCAACGATTATTATTTCGCGATCTTCGGCGAAGGCTCGGTGCTGGGCATCCCGGCGCCGATCCTGTGGACGCTTGGCGTCACGATCGCAGGCATCCTGCTGCTCCACTACAGCGTCTACGGGCGGCGCGTCTATGCGGCGGGCGGCAACCCGACGGCCGCACTCTATTCCGGCGTCCATATCAAGAAGGTCACCACGTTGGCCTTCGTGCTGACCGGGACGCTCGCCGGGCTGGCATCGCTGATCCTGTCGGCGCGTTCGCACGCGGCACGGCCCGATGTCGTGCAAGGCATGGAGCTCGATGTCATCGCCTCGGTGATCCTCGGCGGCTGCAGCCTGTTCGGCGGTCGCGGTTTCGTGCTGGGCACGCTGCTCGGCAGCCTGATCATCGGCACGCTCAACAATGGGCTGGTGCTGCTTGGCGTCAGCTCGTCGCTGCAACTCGTCATCAAGGGTCATCGTCGCCGCGGTCGCCTTCACGAGGAGGTAAGGCGCGCGCCCGCGGATTTCAGCAGAAAATTGCCGGCTCCAAACGGCACCAGAGACGTCAACGATCAACGGAGGAAAGTCATGAAGCACTCGGCACGAATCCACTCGCTTTTCCTAGGATTGAGCATCGCCGCCAGCGCGTTCGCGCTCTCAACATCCCTAAGCTCGGCGCAAACGCCGGAAACCTGCGTTACCGGCGTCGACATGGCCACGCTCGGTCCCAAGGGCATTGTTGGCCAGGGCCCGCACGGTGAAAAGGCAGCCTCGCCCGACGAGTTGAAGTTGAGCGACGACGAAGCCGCCAAGGTCAAGGCCGGCAAGTTCAAGGTCGGCATTTCCATGCAGACGGTGAACCTCGACTGGTCGCAACTGCAGGTGCAAGGCATCAGCGAAACGCTGGCCAAGTATGGCGTGACCGTGACCGGTGTCGCGTCGGCCGAATATCAAGTCGACAAGCAGATCGCCGATATCGAGAACACCATCCAGCAGCATCCCGACGGCATCATTTCCATCCCGGTCGACTTCACCGCGACGGCGCCGACCTACAAGAAGGTGGGCGAGGCCGGCATCAAGCTGGTGTTCATGGACAGCATCCCGGTTGGCCTCGAATCTCCAAAGGATTTTGCCTCGATGATCTCGGCCGACAGCCAGGGCAACGGCCAGATCGCGGCGCAGATCCTGTCTTCCTGCATGCCGAAGGGCGGCACGATCGGCCTGGTGAATTTCGGCGTCGACTATTTCAGCACCAACGAGCGCACCAAGGGCGTCGGCGAGTGGATGAAGAAGAACCGGCCCGACATCGTCATGAAGCAGGTCGATTTCACTGATCCCTCCAAGGTGTCGCAGATCGCCGGCGACTTCCTCACCGGCAATCCCGATGTGAAGGGCCTGTTTGCGGTGTGGGATCAGCCGGCGCTCGACACTCTGTCGTCGATGCGCGCGCAAGGCATCGACATTCCGATCACCACTGTCGATCTCGGCCTGCAGTCGGCGATCGAAATCGCCAAGGGTGGGCCGCTGAAGGCAACCGGTTCGCAGCGCCCCTATGATCAGGGCGTCGCCGAAGCGCTGGCGATGATGAAGGCGCTGATCGGTGAACCCACGCCCGCCTGGGTCGGCGTCCAGTCCTTGCCGGTCGTGCAGTCCAACGTGCTGGAGTCCTTCAAGACCGTGTTCCACAAGGATCCGCCGGCCGAACTGGTCGATGCCTGTAACAGCRCCAAGCCGAAGTGCAATTGAGATAGGTGAAAAGCCATGGGCACGGGGGCGACCCCGTGCCCATGTTTTTGGTAAGATTGGACGCGACGCGCTTTGGGAAATCGGTCTCGCAACAGTCGGCTTCATGCCAAGACGGCCATTCATGG
>NZ_JBFULQ010000522.1:0-3801 GCF_054049815.1 Mesorhizobium sp. P5_C1
AGATTGGACCGGCAGCCCGTTTTTTAGTCCATGACAATGTACTGCGCGCGAAACGCCACAAAAAGGGTTGCATCTGGCAGCAGTCGTCCGACAGCTGGGAACAAGCGTCAGTTCCTTAACTGAGCCTCGCTGTTGACGACGTCTGCTTTCAGTCAGTGGCTACGCAATCGTGTGCGGCAGGCATGAGGCGCAAAGCGGCCATTCGCGTCATTAGGGGCATACGTCGGCTTCGGTGAGATGAAGACATTGCGCAATAGCGCTGACCGAACCTGGACTGCGACTTTGAGTGGGGGAAGGCAGCGCTCACGAGCCGCCGAGCCGATAGACCGGGATGCCGAGCTTGCGGGACTTGTCCGCCAGGTTCTCCTGAATGCCGGTGCCCGGAAAGATGATGACGCCGATCGGCATGACCGCCAACATCTGGTCGTTGCGCTTGAAGGGAGCGGCTTTGGCATGTTTGCTCCAGTCGGGCTTGAAGGCGACCTGCGGCACCTTGCGATGATCGGCCCAGCGGGCGGCGATCTTTTCGGCGCCTTTCGGTGATCCGCCGTGCATCAGCACCATGTCGGGGTGCTTGGAGCGGATTTGGTCGAGCTTTGCCCAGATCAGCTCGTGATCAGCGGTATCGCCGCCGGAGAAGGCGATCTTGGGGCCGGCGGGTAACATGACCTCGGTTTCCGCGCGCCGCCTGGCCGCGAGGAAGTCGCGGCTATCGATCATTGCGGCGGTGAGATGGTGGTGGTTGACCATCGACCCCGTGCGCGGTCGCCAGGCCGAGCCGGTGTACTGATCGTAGTGGTCGGCGGCCTGGTCACGCATAAGCTCGAAGGCGTCGCGCCGTTCGATCATGGTCTGGCCCTGGGCGGTGAGGTTCTCGAGTTCGACCGCCTTGATCTCGCTGCCGTCCTGTTCGCGCTGCAGACGGCGCTGGGCCTGCTCGTTGTCGTCCAGTTGCCGCTCGATCCGTTGCACAGCTCGGTGGAAGACATTGGTGACGGACCAGAGCAGGTCATCGAGGTCGGGTTCGAGGCGTGTGTCGGCCAAGGTGGCGATGAGGGCGTCAAAGATGTCGGCCACGGCTCCGGCCACGTGGTCGCCACCGGGGAGCGGTCGCTGATCGGGCTCGTCCGCGTAGGGGCGCCAGCCATAGAGCTGGAGTTCGGTGAGGATGTGATCGGTCGGAGATGCGGCGTGGTGCGGTTCGGTGTCGTCGTGCTCGCTCATGGGATGCTCCCGTCGGTTTGACCGCGACCCTCGCGGCCTTCATGGCGACGAGAGCCCACGGGCGGGACGGTCCGACACCCGCAGCGAAGCGGAGGGCCGGAGCACAGCGGAGGATGGCGGCGGCCGGCTATTTTGCCTCGCGATGGAAAGGCGTCGCGCCCCAATCGCTGCCATTCGCGAGTCGTCGTGCGCCGCCGGAAAATAGTCGGCCGGCGCCATTGCCTGGCCGGCCCGATTGTGGGCCGATCGCCCTCTCGAAGGCCGGGGCGCGTTTCTCTGCCGGCGGGCCACGCATCCATGCGGCGCACCGGCACCATGCACCGCGCGCTTCCCCTCACGGCTCATCCCGCCTGTGTCAGATAGCGGATGCGATCTTTGCGCATGAGCTGGTCCGCAATCGAGGCGCGGAAGGCGGCAAGTCCGAAATGGCGGAGGTCTTCGTTGAAGTCCTCCGTCTCCGGCGACAGCACGATTGCCTCGATTCCGGCGTCCGCCGAGCGCTCGAGCAGGCGGTCACGGGCACCGTCACCGGCCGGATCGTTGTCGCGGATGACATAAAGCCGCCGCAGGTTCGGAGGGAACAGGATGGCGGCAAGATGGGCTGCCGAGAGTGCCGCAGCCATCGCCATGTCGGGCAAGGCGCATCTCAGCGATAGCGTCGTCTCGATGCCTTCGCCTGCCGCCATGACGCCACCGGGTACGCCGAAGCGGACGGCGTGACCGAGAAGGTCACCCATTGCACGACGCGGTGTGTCGACGAGTGCCTTGCCGGTTCCGTCCGGTGCGAGCCAGGTGCGGTGCGCGCCGGTCAGATGTCCATCGAGGTCGGTGACAGCGGCGATCATCGCCGGCAAGGTCTCGGTCGGTCCATGATCGTCTGGCCGATAGTAGCAGCGCGGATGGAACCGCAGCGATCCGGTGCCGTACAAACTCGTAATGCTACGTCCACGCAAATACGTTTCCACGAGGGTGCCGATAATGGGCTTCGACATGGCGACCAGTCGGCGAGCCGCCTCCGGAGATCCAATGGGAACCCGCGTGATCGGCTCGGCCGGTCGGAGTGGCCTGGCATCTGGCATAGCGAGAAACTCGCGCGCCTCGTCGGCGACGTCCCGGAAATTGACCAGTCCGAGGGATTCGCGGATGACATCGAGCAAATCGCCATGCTCGCCGGTAGCGGCGTCGCTCCATTTGCCTGGCGGTCCCTTCGGGGATGGCTGCAGACGCACGAACATCGAGCGGCCCGGCGCATTGCGGACGTCGCCGACGGTCCAATAGTTGCCCTGGCGACGGCCATTGGAGAGGTAGTGGCGGCACACCGCCTCGGCATATTCGCCGAGGCGGTGTGCGAGGTCGGAGGCAGCGTGAGGCGGAATCATGCAGCCTCCCGCTCACTGACCCGCTCGATTGGGAAGCGGTCGAGTACGCGCTCCAGCACGGCAGGCCCGTTGGCGTCGATGGGCACGAACATCCTGAGCTTCCACGAAATGATCTCGTGGAAGAGACCGTAGGCGGTGAGGCGCTCGCGCATCGTGTCGGTGAAGCCGGACAATTCGATGCGCCATGCGCCCATGACGCGGCTGCGGCGAAGCTGGAGATCCTCGGCAAGATCGAGGATGGTCCGGCCGTCCAGCAGAGCTGCAAATGCCTGCTCCGGCGATAGCGCAACCACGTTCGTCGCAGAGGCTTTGGCGGCCCATGCCTGCGAGACGCGGCGGCCGATGAGGCGCTCGCCCTCGTCGGTCTGAAGTCGATAAACGCGGGTCGACTCGTTGGGCAGGCGCTTCCAGATCGGCAGCAGCAGGCCGGTGACCATGTGCAAGACCGAGTCCGAAAACTCCGGCACCCCGGCGATTTCGGCCGTCCAGGCAGTTGTGAAAGCCTCGCGGTCGGCCTCGACCCAGCGTGTTTCGCCCATGGCCTTTAGCGGCATGTTCTGGCCTTCCATCGGCCGGACCAGGCGGACACGTCGCTCGACCTCGCCATCGTCGAGCATGACGCTGGGGGTCGGGATCTGCACGGCGGCGCGGCCCGATTGCTCGTTGATGAGCAATACGGCACGCGGATCGCGGAGATGATCGAGCGCCGCATTGAGCGTGACCGGCCGATTGCGCTTGCGTTCGGTGATCGTGAGCAGGCGGCTTTCGGCGCCGGTGCGCGGATGGGTGTAGATCACCTGCCGATCGGTGACGACGAAGTTTTCGGCCTGCAGCGTCTCCAGCCCGGCGTCGTAGGTGCCTGACGCGATCGCGCCCTCGATGCGCGCCGCCAGCAGTTGCTCGAAGGCACCGAACAGCACGCCCTGCAGCGCAATGGTCAGTGCGAGCAGGCGATTGAGGAAGGTGGTGATCGGCGGCAACTCGTCCTTGATGCCATTGGCATCCATCAGCTTGAGACCCGTCGCCGCCTCGAAACGGTCGAGCGAGCAGCCCTCGACCTTGCCGCGTACGATCAGCAGATAGAGTTGCCGTAGCGCATCGCGGGCATGGTGGCTTTCCAGATTGTCCTCTGGCCGGAACAGGCCCTGGCCGCCGGTCTGGCGCTGGCCGCGCGTGATTGCGCCCAGCGTATCGAGCC
>NZ_JBFULQ010000523.1:0-3800 GCF_054049815.1 Mesorhizobium sp. P5_C1
ACTGAAAAGTACCGTCACGCCTTTGTTGGAGAATCCGTCGATTGCCTCACTTGGCCGCCGACAACACAACATTACAGACAATGCCCTCGAGAGATTTTAGGCTTCACGCTTTCCTCACGATGCAATTTGCAATGGGGAAATTCAAGTCCGCAAGTCTACAAGAGAGCGATGTCATGAGGGGGCACTCGGCCACCACTCGTCCGGTCACGGTGGACCGGATCGGGCGGGCACTTGACCGTGTTGCAGAGATCATCGTTGCGCGCGGTGACCAAGGCGAGGCATGGCTTCCGCTCTATGATTACCTGGAACGGGCGATGCGGGATCTTCAGGCGAAGGAGGAACGCCTCGCCGAAGTGCGCGAGCTTGTCAAACGATTGCGGGCTAAAGCACGCACTTCATAGGTTCTTCTCACCACATCGCCACGATCCCGCGGATCGTCTATGTTCACCAACGCAATAGACATGAAGACCTTCTAGTGATTCATGTTGGCTGGGATCGATCCGCCCTATAAGCTATTGTTTTAATTACCTTTTTTTCGCTCAAAAACCAAATTTGTATCACAATAGGTATCGCAATATGTAGCACATTCTCGGCGAACTAATAGACCGCAGACGAGAGTCGAAGCCAGGACACCATCCTCGCACGATATCGACACCTCGGCGTCCTGCCACCATTCCCCTGCTGGGCTGAACGCACTTCACCCTATACGAAATTGGTGGGTCCGGGAGGATGTATTTAGATCGTTGATTTTATTGAGTTTTTCGTTGGATAAGAATCAGAAGTCTTCCCGTATCGTTCCGTAAGTTCCGCCAGGGTCTCGAATGATCCCGCCTTCCGAAGCGGTTATTTGTCGGACCGCGCGGTCCCGTAGCTCAGTCAAATACTACGACAGGCCCCYAATCTGTATGCCACAGTTTCGATTCCTGCCCGGATCAGCACCGACAGCTCTGCCCCACCTGTCTATTTCCAATAGCCTCATCGCCCACGCCTTCGATGCCATGATGGCGAGCGCCTTCGAGTGTTGAGCCTTCGGTCGAAGTCAGAACCCCGCGTCTGCAGTACTCCATACAGTCGGACGACTTATAGGAATCATCCGGCAGGACTGCGACGCTGACAGCCAGACTGTCATCCGGAGGCAGAGGATCTCGCTCGCAGCAACTAAATTTTCAAGCCGTCCACAACATAGATCCAGATTACCTGAAATTGTACGCGGATTACTATGCCAGATTAAATCCGTGGATACCGTTGTGGCAGGCTGTGGAAAGTGGAACGGTTCTGATCGCCGAGGAAGACTGTCCGGCACGTACGTTCGCGGATACGGAATTCTACAATGACTGGCTCCGTCCGCAGAAAGACATCGAGGCAGCGGTCGGCATAAAAATAGATGGCGGGCCACGGGAAGTCATTCATCTCCCAATGCACTATCCGCTTTCCAAGGCCAGCTCTTACGACCGAGCTGCGGCCGAAGTTCTCACGCGGATACGAAGCAATCTGCGAAGGTCGGTCGATCTTGGACATTTACTCAGGCAAAGAACCGAGGACGCTATGGCGGGGCCGCCTTGGTCGAACGCGCCTGCTGCGCGGCATTCGTCATAGATAGCGACAGACATCTCCGCGATGCGAACCAGCAGGCTGTTGACATGTTTTCCGCAGGTTCCGTGGCTGTACTCCGCCACGGCGGCGTGTGCCTCTCCAATGCTCGCGCCGACAACCTGTTCCGCAATGGGATTGTCGCGCTCTCCAAAGGATCGCTCCCGGACTTGTACCAAATTCCTTTCTGCATCGAAGGACGCAACTGGCAAGTTTCGTTTGCGCCGCTTCCGGCCATGTTGGCTTCCAGCGTCCTAACCCTTTTTTTCACTAGATCGATGGTTCTTGTCCTTATCCGCGATCTGGACGCGCGCCTCCGCCGCCATGGTGATTTGTCGGCATTTGCCCTGCAGTACGGCCTGACCAGAGCCGAAATCATGTTTTGCGAGCGGTTGGCCCAAGGGGATTCGCTTGCCCAGACCGCCGGCGTTCTCGGGATCAAGGTTGAAACCGCACGCGACAGGGTCAAATCGATATTCCACAAGACTGGAACGCATCGACAAGGCCAGCTTGTGGCGATGCTTGGCGTCTCAGTCTAATGCGCCGTGGAGGCTCACAAGCTCGGCGCCTGTGCCAGTTCCACTTGGCACCGTCTACGCAGGCATCGGCGCGGTGGGCTCACTGTTGGCGGGCATGGTCTTGCTGGAGAAAGCAACGACCCCGTTCGGCTTATGCTCGCGGCCGTCACGATCGTCGGTGTCGTTGGACTGAATGTCAGGAACGGTCATGCGTTCCGTTCAGCAGGGCGCTGCGCGGCGATCGGTTGCGCCGCCGGGCCGTGCAAGCCGCGACGGTCATCATCGGCGGCGGCATAGCCGGGCTGATGACCGCGCTGCACTTGGCGCCCGAACCGGTGCTTCTTCTGTCCAGGACGCCCTTGGGTGCTGACGCCTCGAATCGTGCTGCCACTTTCCCGCGCGAGCGCCGGCTCCCCTGCTGATGCTTTTGGCTGTTAACTGTACCTCTTTTTGGATGTTGACGCTTACTCTTCGTTAGCGTTAAGAATGCGCTAATATAAGCGTCGCCTAACACAAGACCTGACCGGGCAATCAGGAAATGGCGACGCCGTAAGGGCTAAAGGGGAACGCAGCGCGGCCAGAATAGTCGTCGCAGCTACCATTGTTTGGCCAAGATCTGTCTGTGGACCGCCATGTTGATAACTGGCCGTTCGAGGACTTATGCGCTGACAATAGACGTCCGTTAGAAACAGTATATCGACCGTTCAACACGTTTAAATGGAGATTAGATAGCCGTCGGATGCGGCACACAAATAGATGATTGGGCATCTGTTTTGTGCTGATGTAGAGTAAAAAGGRGGTGGGGTTTAATGGCTTCTTGTCGGAGCACAGATGCCAACGCAACTGCGACATCGTTTACAAATACTCCGCTAACCGGAGACGGACCCTGCGGTCTTGCCGAAAATACGACCATCTTCATTTCCACGCCGCAGGCCRCTGTTTCTCTCGATCCGTTGAGCAATGATTTCACCGGGATCGGACCTTGCCCTATCGATGATTGGTTTCCAGCCTCGGCCGACACAAAGAGACCCGGGGGCGCCGATTGTAAGGTTTCAGCCGACATCAGGTATTCGGCGGGCTCGCCAGCGTGGGCCTTTGGTGTCGGTACAAATGTCATTGCTTTGAACGCGAACTCATTGGTCCTGGCGCTCGCGCCCGGGATCAACCCGTTTGTTGGCGAAGGCGAACTTGCTTGCACAGCTTCACAATTTTTGAGCGACCCCGCCACAAGCGGCAGGTCGACGTCGGCAGTTCTTGACCGACAAGAACAACGAGCGAAATAGGGGTTAGGACATGGCAACGACCATTGGCACGATCGGCAACGACAATCTGGTCGGCGGTAGCGGAGACGACGTGCTTTTGGGGGGCGCTGGAAGCGATCGCCTGAATGGCGGGTCAGGCGCCGATACACTCGATGGAGGCAGTGGTTTCGATACGGTCTTGGGCGGATCCGGAGCGGACACGCTTATCTATCGAGCGTGGGAAAATCAGTACAAGATTGGCAGCCAATTCTACGGGACCGGGATAACGGCCGGACAAACAGCCTTTTCCGGCTACGACGTCTACGACGGCGGCAACGGCAATGCTGCCAAAGGCACCGCCGAGATCGATACGCTCGTTATCTATCTAAGCAATGACCAACTCGCCAATGCGTCGTTTATGGCGGCGTTTAACGGTGAAATTGCTCAGTTT
>NZ_JBFULQ010000524.1:0-3765 GCF_054049815.1 Mesorhizobium sp. P5_C1
CGTTTTCGACATCGTGCTGAAAAATCTCGTGTCGTCGCTCGAACGGCGCCCGAGAAACTGTTTCATCGTCTACGGAAGCTCAAGCCACCGCGCCATCGATTGGGCAAGGCCGGCAATCCGGGCGGCCGGCATTTTCATGGAACTTCCCGTGCCGCCGATGCCCGGCTTCCTCGATGCGATCCGAACCATCGACTACGCGGTCTTTCAGTTTCGCGCCGGAGCGTAACTCTTGCTTCTGGCCTTGACGAAACGCGTGACGTTGCGCGCGGCGTATGGCGTGCCGGCAGTGAAACGCATCAGCGGGCCAAAACTGCCGACGGCGCTCGCACCGACGAAATGTAGGCCTGGAATGCTCGACTCGAACCCCGCGGAGAGCACCGGAGCCCCTTCCCGGCGCGCAATCGCGGCAAGCACATCGGGCGCGAACAGCCCGAGCCTGGCGATATCGATCCGGTAGCCAGTTCCCAGCAGCACGTGATCGAAGGTGGCGACATCCTTCTCGAACCGCAGTTCGATGGCGTGGTCCTTGGCGGCAGCACCGACAATCCTGCTGCCAGCATTGACCTTTATTCCATCGAAGTCCGGCTTCAGCCAGCCTGACGCGCCTGCCCCAAGACTGCGGATGTTGAGCCCGTCTCTGGCTGCCTCCGGAAACCGGTGCACGAAGCCTGGAACTTCGACCAGCCAGGACAGTGGGAAGGGGCCGACCCTCGAGGGAGACGCAAGACGCTCCGAAGCGAAGTCACGCAAACTCCAGCTTTTGTTTCCCGACAGCGTTCGATACCCGAGCCAATGGATGTCGCCACGGCAGACAAGTTCGACATCCGCCCCGCTACGCTTCAGCAGCACCGCGGATTCGCAGGCGCTCTGCCCGCGCCCGATGACCGCGACCCGCTTGCCGCGGAAGGCCTCGTAGCCGGCATGTTCGCTGGCATGGCTGACCAGTTCGGCGGGCATTCCATTGAAGACGGCGGGGATCATCTGCTGATTCATCAGCCCGGTGGCAACGACGACACGCCGCGCTTGGACGGCATCACCATCAGCAAGGGCGAGGCGAAACCCTCCCCTCGCCGTCTCGACACGGCCAACCATGCGCGTATCCAGATCGGGAACCGCCTGGGCCTGTATCCACAGTCCATAGTCGACGAAGTTTTCGAGCAGCAGCGGTTCGCGCGGCAAGATTCCAAGGACCGCTGCGTAGGAATCAAGCGAGAGCGAACCTTTGGTGTGGCCGATATAGGTCGCATGCCAGGGTGAGCGCAGCCTCATGCCTCTCGGCATGTGATCACGCCAGAAGGACATTGCGCCGCCGAGGGCAATCGTTTCAATGCCCGCCGCCTTGAGGGCGGAAGCAACGGCCAGCCCAAACGGTCCGGCACCGATCACAGCCACCTCGCAATCGRTCCTGGGCATGGGAGCGGTCATGTCACTGGTCTCGTGGTTCCGTTTTATCGACGCCTGGTCCCGACTGAAACCCCGGTCGGACACCCCGTCGTCCTAAACATTCCCAGGTTAAGAATGCGGAAATGAACCGCATCCTACCGCCTGTCCGACAGATGACATGGCGTTGTCGGTTAATGGTTTCACCGCCTGCGAAGTATTCGCCTCGTCAACACTCTCCACATGGTCAAGGGTATGTCGATCAGGCCTGGCATCGGGTCGCTTGCCGTGAATGTCGCCCATGCCCGCACCGAACCGAACGAGCGCAAATAGGCCCGCCTTGTCAGCCGGCCACTTGAAATCAACTTGCTGACGGCCACTATATCCCGAACCAGGTACATCCAGGATGTATTCGGCCGCGCCGAGACCGCCCCGACCTCGCGGCCTGACCTGATCGCCCAAAGCATGGCACCGAGATCGACGCCCGCGGCAGCGGCAAGCCCAAACCATGTCCAGGGTCGCGGATTGACATCGAGTATCTTCAACGAGCCATCGCGGGGGTCGCGCTTGAATTCGACCTCCACCAGTCCGTGGTGACCGATCGATCCAAGAAGCCGGCGCGAGGCGTCGATCAGTTGCGGCTCGTCGACGACCTCCACGAACGTGCTGGTATAGCCGAAATCCACCGGATATTGCCGGCTGCGGCGGGCAGTGAACTCGGCCACCGGTGCGCCCCGGTTCCAAAGCGCCGCGTAGGAAAACTGGTTTTCTCCTCCTCCCGGTATCATTTCCTGGACGACGACATTCTCAAAACCAATGTCTTCGGCGGCCCATTTGTAGGCTGTCAGGAACGACGCCTGGTCGTTGGCGAGAATGGCCTTTGTACGGGCGAAACGGCTGCGCCCGCCCATGTTCGGCTTCAGGATGACGGGAAAGCGAAGCTCGGCCGCCCCTGCCTGCTCAACCGAAGTAAACTCGTAGGTCAGCGGAATGGCGAGCGCCAGTTCGCGGGCACGGCGATACAGAAGCGGCTTCTCACAAACCCATTTCAGCTGCTGCCATGGTGGCAGCACCACGTCGAATACATCGGACAGTTGCTCGATGGCTTGCGACACCAGGCGAACTTCAGGATCGCCGCCGGGAACCAGAAGAAAGCCGCCCAATCCCTGGGTCGCAGCCAGGTCGAGCAGGAAGGCAACGGCGCCGTCATCCTCGGGGCCGGGCCACGTCATCTGCCGATGAGCGTAACGCGAAAAGCGGGGCAAAGGCGTGTCGGCGCTTATCAGCCAGACCGGCACTTTCTGCGCACCAAGGCTCCTGGCCAGCGCCAGCGTCCCGTGCGCCCCACCAAGAATAACCACCCCGGCGGGCCGACTGGAAACACGATCGTCCATTTCTGGCTGGGAGAGCATCCGTCAAATCCGACAATCGGTGCGCAGTGGCGAGACTTCTGGTTACCGATTGACCGGCCTGCGAAACGTAGGAGACATCTCATATAGAAGCTGGTCGCCCAGGTGCTGCCACCACCGGCGGAACGTCTCATACCAATGCTTTCCACATGGTAACGAAAATTGGCGCCGCTTTAGAAAGAGGCCCCGGCAGTCGGCAGTGACCATGCCAGGATTGTTATGCGTTCCGACTTGCCACTGGCGTCGACAGCCAAAGCAATTCACAAGAAAGTGCCAACAAACAGTTAGACCGGTTCAGCAATCCACCGACGTTGAACCGGCTAACATAAGACAAGACTGCGCCGCGGACGATGCCCGACTGACGGCCCTAGTTCGTCACGACGATCCGCGTGTTGCCGAAACCCACTTCCCGCACCATCGAATAGAAGGTCGCGGCGTTGGCCGTGTGCAGCCGCACGCAGCCATGCGATGCCGGCCTGCCGAGTTGCCTGACGGCGCCAGTTCCATGGATGGCATAGCCGCCATGGAAGAACACGGAATAAGGCATAGGYGACATATGGTATTTGCGCGAATACCACATCCGTGCCGTGCGTTGCGGCCGATAGGTGCCGCGCGGCGTGAAATAGCCGGATCGCGCGGTGGACACGCTCCACCGGTAGACCGAAAAGCCGTATCTGACCGTCATCGTCTGCGACGACACGTCTATGTTTGCAACGAGGCTGGCCGCCCAGCCTTGCCCCGCGGCACCGAACAGCATCGCGACAAACACGGCTGCCATGAGAACAGTCTTTTTCATGCGATCAAACCCCTTTGATTGCCCCTTACTTGCCTGCCATCACGTTGTTTTTCATCTTTTTAATGGCGAGTGATGCGATAGCACACACTCCTTGACCAATTCGCCAATCCAAAGCAGCGAATTTGAACGATTTCGCGCGATAGTTGCCGCAACGACACGCCGCACCGGTCTGTTCACCGT
>NZ_JBFULQ010000525.1:0-3762 GCF_054049815.1 Mesorhizobium sp. P5_C1
GCGGTATTCAAGGCGACCGGGCATCAGCTCCAGCGTCGCCGTTCCGTTCAGGGAGGCGGGCACGACCCGCTCGAGCGCGACACTGCCGAAGCGCTTCTCACTGTGCTCGACGTCGCTCGCCGGTATCGCTTCGGACCATGTCAGCGACAGCGCCAGGCCGCCGGCAGCAGCATTGAGATCGGCCGTAACGTCAACGAAGCCATCTGGACGTGAGAGAGCGCCATAGCTGACCGAGTTGACGGCGAGTTCATGCATGGCAAGGCCGATGTGCAGCGCGGCGTTGGGATTGAGATAGGGATTTGCGCCGCGGAAGCGCAGGCCGTGCGACGGATTCACCCCGTTGCGACTGACCTGGCCCGACACCAGCTCGCGAAGTGCGGCGCCGCGCCAATTTGAGGAGGTCACCAGATCCTGGGACGAGGCCAGCGACTGCAGCCGGCCGCGAAAGCGCGTCAGGAAATCAGCGATGCCATCGGAATAGCGCCCGGTCTGGGTGGCTATGCTTTGAATGATCGCCAGGAGGTTCTTCGAGCGATGACTGACTTCGCGCAACAGCGTCGTCAGGGTCTGCTCGCGGCGCTTCTGATCGGTCGTTTCGACCATGGTGGTGACGACACCTTGCACCGTTCCACCATCGCCATGGTCGGCGTCGACCCAGACCTGAAACCAGCGAAAGCCGTCCTCGGCGGGGACGCTGATTTCAAGGCGTTGCGGATTGCCGGATGCGATGACGTCACGCTTTGCCGCGCCGATGCGGTCGATCTGCGCCGCGGGCAGGATGCCGTTGCCGTCCGCGGTGTCGGAAACCCACGGCGCACGCATATTGCGCGCCCATACCGTTTTCAGCTCGCGATCCTGATAGAGAACGGAAATGCCGGCATTGTGCAGCGCGTGGAGAAGAGCCCGGCCAAGTTGCATGCCACTTTCGGCGGGATGCAGGGCGATGACTTCATCGCTTGGCACGTCGTCTTTCCTATCTCCGGCCCTGGAACGCATCGCCAATCTGTCCACCCAACTCAGGCTGAACGGCTCACCGCGGAATGGGTTCCAGAGGGCTTCCCGAAAAGCCGCCTCCAAAAGCGGTCCGCCGAGCGGTATCCGTTGAAGGATGCCGCCCGGCGGTGGCTGGAAACCGTTTGAGGGGTGCGGCTTCCAGTGTTCGCTCGGATGATCGTTCGGTCCTCACGCCCGTTTGAACAGGCCGGCAAGAAGCGAAATGACCAGGAAAGCGAGAAAGATGAAAAACAATATCTGCGCTATGCCGGCAGACGTGCCGGCGATGCCGCCGAAACCAAGCGCGCCGGCTATGATTGCCACGACGAGAAATACGAGCGCCCAGTAAAGCATGATCCATCTCCTTCGAATGGTGTGATGAAAACGTGGGTAGATGCGGTTTGTTCCACCATTTGCCGAAAAAGACGATGCTTGCCAATCGTTCCAGACAAGGGTGGCGCCGGGAATTCGCTGATGACGGGGTCCCGGCATGTCAAAGGCCGCCTGATGCATCGCATCAGACGGCCTTTTGATATCGCGTCGTGCCTGCCGCTGCCCCTAGGCGGCGGCTTTCGCCTGGCGATCGAAGAACAGCGCCTGGCTGATAAGAGCCTTAACCATGTCGGGGTTGAACGGCTTGGTGACCAGGAATGCCGGCTCGGGGCGTTCGCCGGTCAAAAGACGCTCGGGGAAGGCGGTGATGAAGATGACCGGCACCGACGTCGACGACAGGATCTCGTTCACGGCCTCGATGCCCGAGCTGCCGTCGGCAAGCTGGATGTCGGCAAGCACCATCTTGGGCCGCGTCTTGCCGAACATCGTCACCGCCTCGGCATGCGTGCGCGCCGTTCCGACGACGCGGTGACCGAGGCTCTCGACCATTTCCTCTATGTCCATAGCGATCAGCGGTTCATCCTCGATGATCAGCACGTCCGTTGCCACCTGGCGGGATATTTCGTTGCTTGCCTGGGCAAGCAGCTCTGAAAACTCCTGGTCGCCGGCATCGAGGATCTCGGCCGCCTCGTCTTCACTGAAACCTTCGACGGCGACCAGCAGGAAGGCCTGGCGGGGACGCGGCGCAATCGCGTTCAGATTGGCGGCGGCGCGCTGTTCCCATGGCGACTGCGCCTGCTCCTGCGGGACGCGGATAGCGACCGACGTGAACAGCTTGGCGAACACCTTGTAAAGCGCGATGCGGTCGCTCGAGGCCTCGGGAAAGATATCGATATCGGCGATGATGGCTTCCAGCATCGCGGCGACCAGCGCGTCGCCACTTTCCTGCGATCCGGAAACGGCCCGGGAGAAGCGGCGCAGGAACGGCAGATGTGGTGCGATGGTGGCTGATAAGCTCATGGTAAGACGTCTCCCTCAGAATGACGTGGTTGCATAGAGTGCAGGTCAAGCTGATTGCAAGCCCCGGTCAAACAACGCCGGTCTTGAGAAAAAGTTCCGACCTTGATGGAACTAACGCGCCGGGACGGCGTTTGAAGTTCGGACGGGCAACCAGACGAGGGGGCCGCTTGCGTTGTGTTGAGTAGTGTGATGAGCGGCTTGGGCGCTGGGAATACAAGGGCAAAATGAAGGATATGACGAAAGATATTCTGGCTGGCGTCGCGGGCAGGCGCCGGAACGGGTCCAGTGACGCACTCGGGCCGAATTCCGAAATCGGACGCAAACTCAAACAATATTACGATGAGCTGGTCTCTGACGATGTGCCGGATCGCTTTGCACAGTTGCTCAGTCAACTGGAACAGGCCGAACCCGCACAGAAGAAGGACTGAAGCATGGCAGCGGTCTCCCAAGGCTTCAAGACCGATCTGCTTGGGGCAATCCCGAGCTTGCGCGCCTTTGCCGTGTCGCTGACGCAAAATGCCGACAAGGCGGACGATCTCGTCCAGGAAACACTGGTCAAGGCCTGGGACAAGCATGAGAGCTTCCAGCCCGGCACCAATCTCAAGGCGTGGCTGTTCACCATCCTGCGCAATGAATTCTATTCGCAGATGCGCAAGCGCGGGCGCGAAGTGCAAGACAGCGACGGTATCATGACGGCCAGGCTTGCCGTTCATCCGGCCCAGCATGGCCAGCTCGACCTGAAGGATTTTCGCGGCGCCCTCGAGCAATTGCCGGAAGATCAGCGCGAAGCCATCATCCTCATCGGTGCGTCGGGCTTCTCCTACGAGGAGGCGGCCGAAATCTGCGGTTGCGCGGTCGGGACGATCAAGAGCCGGGTCAGCCGGGCCCGCACGCGCTTGCAGGAGATCCTGAAGATATCCGGCGAAGACGAGTATGGTCCGGATGCGATTTCGACTCAGGTCACGGGCTCGCCGGCCAACTGAGCTGCGATCGCAAGGTGCGATCCGCAGAAGTTGGATCGTGTCTCAGCCGGGAGAGCCCCGCCCGCAGGCCGCCGCCACCGCTTGCATGAGGTCCTCACCCGAATAGGGCTTGCCGACCAGCCTGACGCCCGGAAACGATGTCTTGATTTCATCGGGATCCGAATAGCCCGAGGCAAACACGAACGGCACGCCTGCCGCGCGTAGGCCCGATGCGAAATCGAGTGTCGAGGCGCCACCCAGCATAAGGTCGACAATGGCGGCGTCGAAGTGCGTGGCGATTTGTCGATCGTCGATCTCGGCCAGATCGCGGGCGATCACCACCTCGCCCGCACCATGATCGCGGCAAAGCTGCTCGACATCCATGGCGATGAGAAACTCATCCTCCAGGACCAGAATCCGCAATCCATCAAGCAAAGGGGACACAGGCAAGGGC
>NZ_JBFULQ010000526.1:0-3758 GCF_054049815.1 Mesorhizobium sp. P5_C1
GCCTTGTGATTCAATTCCGGCTGATGTATAGGCTCGCCGACCGTTTTAGAAGCCGTGGCTCCTCAATAGCTGCGGCTTCGAGTTTAAAAAAGGGGCGCATCGACGCAGGCTTATGCCCGTCGGYAGCGCCGGCAAGCCAGGAACCGAACCATGAAGACCGACATCCATCCCGATTACCACACCATCAAGGTCGTCATGACCGACGGCACCGAATACATGACCCGTTCGACCTGGGGCAAGGAAGGCGATACGATGAACCTCGATATCGACCCGACGACCCACCCGGCCTGGACCGGCGGCCAGCAGACCCTGCTCGACCGCGGCGGTCGCCTGTCGAAGTTCAAGAAGCGTTTCGAAGGTTTCGGCCTCTAAGCCCGACGACCTTTTTCGCAGATCGAAAAACCCGCCCTTGTGGCGGGTTTTTTTGTTGACCGCATTCGACCTTCCATCGCGTCCTACTCGGCCAACAGTTCCCGCAGCGCCATCCGCTTGTAAGCAACCACCAGTCTGTCGCCCTCTTGCCTGTCGACCGAGATCGCCAGCCGGACGGCGGCCTCGCCCATCTGCCAGACCAGGAACGCCGTGGTTTCCAGCGCCGTCGGATCGACTGCCGGCCGCAGCCGCTTCAGCACCGCGGTGAGGAATTCGGCGTTGGCCCGGCTGTCGGCGAGTTCGAGTTGGCGCAGCGCCTTGTCGGCCTGCGTGCCCGACCAGATGTCGCGCATCACCGGCTCGGCCAAGAACAGCCCGTAGTAGATATCGACCAGCTCCGAAAACGCTTGGCGCAGGCCTTCGGCGTCGCCGACATCGGCGAGTGCCGCCGAGATGCACGCCTGGCTTTCGGCGGTGTAGCGCTCGGCCAGCGCCCAGACGATCGCCCGCTTGTCCGGAAAGAACTGGTAGAGCGAGCCGATCGACACCCCTGCCCGTTCCGCCACTTCGCCCATGCGCATGGCGTCGCTGCCTTGCTCGGCAATCAGCGCCGAGGCGGCGGCGAGCATGCGTTCGACCCGCTCGCGGCTGCGCTGCTGGCTCGGCGCCCGGCGCGGCGAAGCAATCTGCTCCTGTGACGAAACCGGCGCGGCCGTGTCTTCCATGGTTATCTCCAATGCCAACAAAATCGCTTGACTCGCAAAATACGAGGGTTTATCACGTTTTGCAAATGTGAGGATTACTCATGTTTTGAAACAGAGGAAAACAGCTATGAACAACACGACAACAAAACCCATCCTGATCCTCGGCGGCACCGGCAAGACCGGCCGCCGCCTTGCCGAGCGGTTGACGGCGCAAGGCGTGCCGGTGCGCATCGGATCGCGCTCGGGCACCCCGCGCTTCGACTGGGAGGTCCCCGCGACCTGGGGCCCGGCAATGCAAGGCGTCAGCGCCGTCTACATCAGCTACTATCCCGATCTGGCCGTGCCGGGTGCCGCCGAGGTGATCGGCGCCTTCGCCAGGCTTGCCGTACAAAACGGCATCACCCGGCTGGTGCTGCTGTCCGGGCGTGGCGAGGTGGAAGCCCAGCGTTCCGAAGAGATGCTGAAGGCCTCTGGCGCCGACTGGACGATCCTGCGCTGCGCCTGGTTCTCGCAGAACTTCAGCGAAGGCTTCCTTGTCGAGTCCTTGGCTGAGGGCGAAGTGGCTTTGCCGGTCGGCAATGTCGGCGAGCCGTTCGTCGATGCCGATGACATCGCCGACGTCGCCTTTGCCGTGCTGACTGAGGCAGGGCATGCCGGCCAGCTCTATGAACTGACCGGGCCGCGGCTGCTGAGCTTCGCCGACGCCGTCGCCGAGATTGGCAAGGCCGCCGGGCGCGATATCCGCTTTGTCAGGATTTCGCATGAAGAATTCACCGCCGCCGTGGCCGCGCACGACCTGCCGCCCGAATTCGCCTGGCTGCTCAACGAGCTGTTCACCGAAGTGCTTGACGGCCGCAACGAGACGCTGGCCGACGGCGTCCAGCGCGTGCTTGGCCGTGCACCGAAAGACTTCTCCGTCTACGCAACCGAAACCGCCGCTAGCCGAATCTGGAGCAACTGACATGATCACGAAACTTCTTCCCACCCTTACCATCATTGCCGCAATCGGCTCGGGGGTCGTCGGCGGCGTGTTTTTCGCCTTTTCCAATTTCGTCATGGCGGCGCTTGCTCGACTGCCCGTCCCCAGCGGCATCGCGGCGATGAATTCGATCAACGTCACGGTGATCACCCCGACCTTCATGACGGCGCTTTTCGGTACTGGCCTGCTCTGTCTGGTGCTTATCGCCGCCGCCATCATGGGCTGGAGCCAGTCCGGCTCGTACTGGTTGCTTGCCGGCGCGGTGATCTACCTGATCGGCAATCCGATCGTGACCATGATCTTCAACGTGCCGCTCAACGATGCGCTCGCCGCCGTCGACCCGGCCAGCAGCAACGGCGCCGCTGTGTGGGCGAACCATCTGAGCCAATGGGTGATGTGGAACCATGTCCGCACCATCACCGCCATCATGGCGATGGCCTGCTTCATTCTCTCGTTGCTCTAAGCAACTCCAGGAAAAGTGCGTAACCGTCCGGATTTGCGTCGAGACAAAGAGAGAAGCGTTCTGCGAAATGCAAAAGATCCTGCTCAGGCGGGGTCTTCTTGCGTATGACCCTTGCGGTCGGAATGGCCGAGATCGCGATCTGGGTCGATGACATCACGGACCAGTTGCTTGAGCTTGGCCGCTTCCGGAAAGCCGCCGTCGCGCTCGCGGTCCCAGACCAGCGTATCATTGCAGGAAATGGTGAAGATGCCGCCGGTGCCGGGCACCAGCGTCACTTCGCCCAGATCGGTGCCGAAGGTCGACAACAGCTCCTGCGCCATCCAGCCGGCACGCAGCAGCCACTGGCACTGCGTGCAATAGGTGATGCGGATGGCGGGAAGCTGAGCTTCGCTCATGTCTCTGGCTGAGCTCCGCTCATGCCGCGCTGAGCTTGGCCATGGTCTCGTCGTCGACTTCGAAGTTGGCGTAGACGCTTTGAACGTCATCGTCATCCTCGAGCGTGGCGACCAGCTTCATCAGCGACTGTGCCCGATCCTCGTCGACCGGAACGCTGTTCTGCGGCTTCCAGATCGGCTTCACCGATTCAGCTTCACCGAGCGAGGCTTCCAGCGCCTTCGACACTTCGCCGAGATTCTCGAAAGCGCAGTAGATCGTGTGGCCTTCCTCATCGGATTCCACGTCGTCGGCGCCGGCTTCAATCGCCGCGTCCATCACCTTATCAGCGCTGCCAGCCGATGCCGGATAATAGATCTCGCCGGCACGATCCCACATGAACGACACCGAACCGGTTTCGCCCATCGCCCCGCCGGCCTTGGTGAAGGCGGCGCGCACGTTCGAGGCCGAACGGTTGCGGTTGTCGGTCAGCGCTTCGACGATGACCGCGACGCCGCCGGGTCCATAGCCCTCATAGCGCACGGCTTCGTAATTCTCGGCATCGCCCATCGAGGCCTTGTTGATGGCGCGCTGGATGTTGTCCTTCGGCATCGACACCGCCTTGGCGTTCTGCACGGCCAGGCGCAGGCGCGGGTTCATCGATGGATCGGGCGTCCCGCTCTTGGCGGCAACGGTGATTTCGCGCGCCAGCTTGGAAAACATTTTCGACCGCACCGCATCCTGGCGGCCCTTGCGGTGCATGATGTTCTTGAACTGTGAATGGCCAGCCATGGCACCCCTGTCGTCTTCTCGGCTAGAGCATCCCGAAGCGAGGCGATCTCACCTCGTCTTCTGCAAAATGCTCGAA
>NZ_JBFULQ010000527.1:0-3752 GCF_054049815.1 Mesorhizobium sp. P5_C1
CCCTCCCTTGCCCTGGGCAGCGGCGACCATGCTGGCAAACGCCGCACTCTTGCGCTCGCAGGCGCTGCCTGCCGAGCAACTGGTGATTGCCTGGTAGACGGGCGCCCAACGAGCCGAGACGGGGAAATTGCGCATGGACAAGGCGACCGATCCGAATACGCCGGGAATAATCGATGCCGTCTGCACCGGATCTATCCCGGCATCAGCTCGCGCCGTTGACGAACCATCCCCTCGATCAGCAAATGCCGGGCCGTAGCTGCCCAAAACCATGCTGATCCGGTAAGGAGCCACAGGCTGCCACGGCTGCGGCCTTGCCAGCGAAACACCGCCGAGACAGGGCGGCGTCAGGACCCGTTCCAGAGGCGTGCCGGTAGCGGCAGCCTCCCCGGAAACGGCATTTGCGAACGATGGTCCTGCCAGGCCAACAAGGCCGATTGCCAGCAGGAGCACCTTGAGCCTGGTTTTTCCCAGGACTGATTTTTCTTTTTTCATAACGCCCACCTTTGACTGTGGACGCTACCAATCTTGTCTCAAATTATTGGAAAGGAAGGTGGATAACTTTACGGCAAGTGGCTTTGTCTATTTTATCTAAAATTTTATTCGATTTTATACTCCCATTTACCGAGAGACCGTGTCGAACCTCCACCGAGCGCGCTACGCAGAAGCCGGCATATATCAGGTTATATGTTCGAGGTTTACCAACGTGTAAAAAATGCTGGGGCAAGCATATCGGAGTATATGAAACAGATTGCGGGGTTGTTGCAAAGCAGAAGTGGCCAATGTCTCTTGCCGGGAAATGTCGGAGGGGTTTCAGCAATGATCACCAATAATGAGTTGGACAGTTCTTCGGGTTCCTTGAACGAGCATTCCGCGTCCAGCGAACACAATGGTCAGGCATCGCCGGGAGAGATCCTGGTCGCACAAGCAACTTCGACCCAGCAGCCCGCGCCGGCAGCGGCCGAACCGGTGCCGGTCGATGTTGGTGGCGGAGCACCTGTCAAGCCGGAAGCGCCGGCGACAGCGAACGCACCCGCAGCGGCGGCACCCCATGAATATGTGGCTGACGCCAGCAACATCGTGAAACTTCCGTCCAACGTTTCCATCGACAACATCAAGGTCGACGGCCACAACCTTGTGCTCGAGCAGGCCGACGGCTCGGTGATCGTGATCAAGGACGGCGCCTTGAACGTGCCGACCTTCGTCATCGGCGACGTCGAGGTGCCGCGCGTTGCGTTGCTGGCCGCGCTCGAGGCAAGCCATGTCGACGTTGCCTTCGGCGCCGACGGTTCCATGTCGGCCGGCACGGGCGGTTCGCCACCCAGTGCAGGCGGGAATTTCGAAATCCCCCCCGGCGGCATCGGTGACGGGTTCGGCCTTTCGGCCTTGTTGCCCCCGACAGACTTGCAGTTCGGGTTGCTGGACCGGCGCGAGCTGACGATTGGCGTTGCGGAAAAGGAAGACTCCACCCCCTCGATCGATCTCATCGGCTCGGCAACAGTCAACGAGGCCGGCCTGCCGGCGCGTGGCGGCGAGCCCGCAGGCTCGGACGCGTCCGCGTCCTCGGAGACGACCTCGGGCAACATCGGCTTCACCTCGCCGGACGGTGTGTCGGTGGTCTCGCTCGGCGGCCATGTGTTGAGCGCGGTTGATCAAACCTTCACCGATGCGACGGGCTCGCTGACGGCGAGCTATGTCTTCGATGCGGCGACCGGCATCGGCACCATCCACTACACCTACACGCTTCTCGACAACACCGCTGGCAACGCCACCAATGTGAGCTTCCCGGTCGCGGTGACGGATGCAAATGGCAATCCGGCCCCGGCCGGCAATCTGGTCATCAATATCATCGATGACGCACCGACGGCAGTTGCCGATACCGACGCGGTGGCGGCGGGTTCGCACGCGCAGATTGGCGGCAATGTGATCAGCGGCGCCGGCAGCGACGGCAATGCTGCAGGCGCCGACACCAAGGGCGCCGATGACGCGAAGGTTGCGGGCGTTGCCGCCGGCGCGACCAATGCCGATCTGGACAGCGGCATCACGCTGAACACGCCGATCCATGGCGCCTATGGCACGCTGATGCTGCAGGCGGACGGCTCCTACACCTATGTGCGCGATGCCGGCACGCCTGGCGGCGTCCACGACGTGTTCACCTATACGATCAAGGATGGCGACGGAGACCTTTCGCACACGACGTTGACGATCTCGATCGGCAATTCGACACCGACGATCGGCGACCTGACGCCGGCGGCCGGTGGCGGCGACGTCGTCGTCAACGAAAATGACCTGCTGGCCAACCGTGGATCCGGTGAGTCGGACGGCTCCGATACTGCCAAGGAAAGCACCACACAAGGCGGCACCTTCGCCATTTCGTCGCCCGACGGCATCGCCTCGCTGGCGATCGACGGCCACAATTTCATCACCAATGGCGTGTTCACGGCGGGCTCGTTCACGACGGCGCTGGGCAACACGCTGACGGTGACGGCCTACGACGCCGCGACCGGTCAGGTGAGCTACACCTACACGCTCCTCGACAATGAGGCGCATCCCGCCGTCCAGGGCACCAACAGCCTGTTCGAGAATTTCACCGTCACGCTCACCGACCAGGACGCGCAGAGCGTCAACGGCACGCTGTCGGTCAACATCGTCGACGATGTGCCGACGGCCACGACCGAGGCTTCGCAGAATGTTCTGGAAGGCGCGACCATCACCGGCACGCTGGACTTCGTCGCCGGCGCCGACGGCGCCACGGTGACGCATATTGGCGCCACCGCCCTGGTCTTCGGCGGCGACGGCTACTCGCAGGCGATCGACATCGGTGACGGCTTTATCAAGGTCAAGGCCGACGGCAGCTATTCATTCACGGCCAACAGTCCGGTCATTGGGGCCGGTGCGGCCTCGGCGACCTATACCGTGACGGACGGCGATGGCGACAAGGCGACGGCCGGCATCAGCTTTGCGGTGACCGACGCCAACCATCCGACGACCGGCACGGCGGCGGCCACGGTCGATGATGACGGGCTTGCCGGCGGCAATGCGGCAAGCACGGCGGGCGACATCGACGCCAATGCTGGCGAGGTTCCGCTCAGCGCCAGCGAAGCAACCTACAACGGCACGCTGGGCGGCAGCGTCGGCGGCGACGGCGCCGGTTCCAACGGCTTCTCGTTCGCGACGCTGGACGGCACCAGCGGGACGGTCGGCCAGGAGAACGTCACCTACAGCTGGAACGCCGCCAGCGACACGCTGACGGCGACGGGTCCACGCGGCGACCTGTTCACGGTGCATGTGACCGATCCGGCCACCGGCGCCTACACGGTGACGCTGCTCGACAACGTGCTCCAGGCACAGGGTCCGAACGACGAGAACAATGCGACGGTCAACCTCGGCTACGTGATCACCGACGCCGATGGCTCGACGGCGCCAGGCACGCTGACCATCACCTTCAACGATGATGCTCCGACGGTCGCGATGGCGGATGTGAAGCTGCCGTCGCTAAGCGTCGACGAGACGGATCTGACGACGAATGCGACGGCGAGCTTCGCCAGCGCCTTCACCTCGAGCTATGGCGCCGATGGCGCCGGCACGACCACCTATGCGCTGGGCTTCAATGCCGGCGCGACGGGGCTGGTCGACACGGCGAGCGGCCAGGCGGTGGTGCTGAGCCTCGAGGCTGGGCAGGTGGTCGGCCGTGCGGGCGTCGGCGGCGTGATCGTGTTCACGGTCAGCACCGATGCGTCGGGCAATGTGACGCT
>NZ_JBFULQ010000528.1:0-3748 GCF_054049815.1 Mesorhizobium sp. P5_C1
TATTCGGGGAACTCAGCTCCCGGGTCAGGTATGCCGAGGATGCTGTAGACGAATGCATGGCCAACCTCGTGCGCGATGATATCGAAGTCGAGGCTGAAGGGGAGCGCACGTCCGTCTTGCACGAATTGGCTGCCGAGCTCGAGGAAGCCATAGCCGTATTGGGCGTTATCCCAACCCGGCAGGATGGAGATTTCCAGACGGTCGTAGTGATCGCGGAAATGCCAGGTGAGCGGCTGGCCGATGTAACGCTCCCAAACGTCGAGCGTGAAGCGGACGCAACCGAACGCGTGCGCTGCTTCGAAGCCGGGCGTCGAGGGTTGATAGTGATCGAAATTGCCTTCCTCGTCGGGAACGGCGGGATCGAGGATCGCTCGCGTCCAGGGCGGCAGGGAGATGACGGGCGTGCCCAGCGGGCCGTGGTTGACGCCATAGGGCCGCGTCTTGTCGACCGGCTCGACGACATACATAAGATCATCGGACGGGCCAGGTCCGACGCTGCCTCGCGGCGAAGAAACCGTAATGATCTCAGGGCTTGACGTTGGGTCTTCAAACGGAGGCTGAACGAACAGCCTGAACCGGGTACCCATTCCCCCACCTCTCGGTTATATTAGTAACATAACATAATATCCGTGGAATGGCGAGGGCGTTGGTTTGTCAGGTAAATCTTCCTGAAGGCCGGTTCTTAATTGTCGGCAATAAAATTGCCTCAAGAACAATGCGTATCGCTACTGCAGGAGCTGGAACAACTTCTGGTAGCGAGGATGACTGCGAACAGAGGCGAAATCGGAATCGTTCTTGAACCAGAGTCTCATCTCGGCGCCAGCCTGCGGCAGCCACGCCTCCAAAAGGTCGATCGAGCGTTCGAACTCCCCCAGCAACGCATAGGTACAAGCGGCGTTGTATTGGGTGTTCATATCGCTAGGGTCGATCGCCAGAGCCCGCTCAAGCCACTTCGCTGCCCTATCGCCTTCACCAAGGAAGGCCAGCACGATCGCGCCCAGGCAGGCACAATTGGCRTTCTCCGGATGCAGACGGAGTTCCTCTTCAGCTCTCTCCATTGCAATCCGCGCATAAAGCTCCGCGTCGTTCTGCTGGCCGAGAGTGCGGAAGACGTTCACCAGCATGACCGGTGCGCCGTAGTCGGTCGGTTTGATCTCCATCGCACGCATGAAGTACGTCGCGGCGAGTTCGAACTGGCCGCCGGTTACGCAGAACTCGGCATAGTAGCGGTTGGCCTCGTGGCAATTGGGGTCGAGCGCGAGAGCCTGTTCGAACGCCGCGGCGGCCTCGGCACGGCGGCCGGCGAGGGACAGGGCAAAGCCTCTGGCTGAATGCGCCTCGGCCAAATTCGGGTCCAGAGCCAGGGCTTTATCGGCGGTCGCGAAAATGTCGTCCAGTTGGATCGGTGAGCCGTACATCGACTGAAGGCGTACGTCGCTGACCGCCAAGCCTGCATATGCGCGGGCATATCCCGGATCAAGCTCGATGGCCCTGATATAACTTTGTCTGGCCATCAGGTGGTTCGCCCTGGTCGCGATGTGGCTGTAATCGCGGCCTCGAAGATAATGCGTATAGGCGTCCACATTGTCCGTCGGCGCCTTCTCAATAGCCTTCTTCTCCTCGGGCAGGAGCCTGACCCTGAGTTGCGCCACGACCGCCTTGGCGATTTCGTCCTGCACGGCGAAGATGTCGGTGAGGTCGCGGTCGTAGCGGGCAGCCCAGACGTGTCCGTCTGTGGCGCCCTCGATCAGCTCGGCATTGATCCTGACCCGGTTTCCCGCCTTGCGGACGCTGCCCTCGACAATGTAGCCGACGCCAAGCTCCCTGGCGATGCGTTCCATCTTGTCGGTCCTGCCCTTGAAGGCGAAGACCGTATTGCGGCTGAGCACGAACAGGCCGGAGACGTTCGAGAGGTCGGTTATGATATCTTCAGTGATGCCGTCACTGAAATACTGCTGGTCGGGATCATTGCTCAGATTGGCGAAGGGTAGGATCGCCACCGACGGCTTGTCGGACCGCACCAGCGTCTGGACGCTCCCGGCCGCAACATGCGTCTCGACATGCGCGGCGCCCTGGTCCCAGTTGGCGAAATAGACGTGCAGCGGCTGAGCAATGTTCTTGACGGTCCTGGCGCCCTGATCGGCGAAGTCGACGCCCAGCTTGTTGCCGACCGCATGGCGCACCGCTTCCGAGCAGGCGATGCCGCCGGGTATCGCGAGGCCCTGCAGCCGCACCGCAAGATTGACGCCGTCGCCGTGGAAATCATCACCGTCGACGATGATATCGCCAAGGTTGATGCCCATGCGAAACTTGAAATGCCGGTCCTCGGGGATGCCGGCATTCCGCTCGGACATGCCGCGTTGGATCTCGACCGCGCAGCGCGCCGCATTGATCACGCTGCCGAACTCCACCAGGAAGCCGTCACCCATCACCTTAAAGATGCGCCCACCATGCTTGGTGACGGTCGGATCGAAGAACTCCCGTCGATGCTGCCGAAGGAGATTGAGAGTGTGCTCTTCGTCAACCTCCATAAGACGGCTATAGCCGACCACATCTGCGGCCAGGATCGCCGCCAGCCGACGTTCAACATGCTCCTCGGACATGTCGTCTCCTGAAATCGCAGACAATCGTTCTGCCTGATTTAGTTCTATCTGATTTACCTCCTCGGCGCCAACGTCGACGTCGTTCGCGGGAGTAGGAACGAACGGAAGTGACCCAGGACATCTATGACGATCCCGAATTCGTCGAAGGCTACAGCCGGCTGGGCCTTTCGGCCGAAGGCTTGGCAGGAGCGATGGAATAGGACGCTTCAGGGCTTCCGAGGCGCTTGGCCTGCTCTACTGCCATCTCGCGTCGACCAACAGCTGGACGTCGCTGGTCCACCAGGCGTCGCTGCGCAAGGCGGGCGGCCAGCCTGGCTGATTTCAGCCGCTGCACTGCCTGATCGGCCCCTTGCTTGCGCAAGGCCTCATATAACGGCAATAATTCGGCTTCGGGAGGAGGCGACGCAGCCGACGATGGGGGTAGCGTCATGGCGAATCTGATGCCGTTGCTTGTGGCCGGGGCGATGCTCCTGATCGTTGGCAGCCTGATCTATCGCGGCATTGCCGGGCTGTTTTCCGGTTCGGCTTCAAAAGGCAAACCACAGGACAGTCCCGCCTTGCCGGTCGGCAAGGCTCGTCAACGCACGCTGGCATCGTCTGAAGCGGCCCACGCCGCATCGCCTCGGCCCAACACTGCGGCGGAAAAGTTGATCGCCGACTTGCAGCAGCAAGCCAAGGACAGCGACGACCAGCGCAAGGCGAAGTCCAAAGCGCATGTCGAGCGCAAGATCCCGCCGATTTCCGTCGATGGCCGCGAAGCGATCGAACGGGGGCAAGCGGCGCGCATCGCGATCAGGCACGTCTTTCCGCCGCGTCTTCCCCAACGCAGCATGAGCTATTTTGGCGGGCTGCCGATCGTCCCGGATGAATTCGACTGGCCGACGGTTCACAATCGGCAGGGATTGCTCGAGCGCCTCAATTTCATGGCGCAAATCGACTGTTCGGACCTGCCACCGGGACCTGGCCGCGACCTGCTGCCCGACAAGGGCTACCTCTATTTCTTCGCGCCGATGTCCGACACGTTTGGGTCGGACGCGCTACACTTCGTGACCCGGTATGAACCGCGCCGGGTGACGCAGAAGTGGCAGCCGCTCGACATGCCCTCCACCGCCAAGATTCTGGGATCGGATCCGACGGACGAAATC
>NZ_JBFULQ010000529.1:0-3711 GCF_054049815.1 Mesorhizobium sp. P5_C1
TATTTGGCGGCTCGAAGGCTAGATGAGGCGTGACGATGCAACTCGGTCTTATTGGCTACTACAGCGACTTCGTGGTGTATCCGCTGGTGATCGCCGTGCTGGCAGTGGCCGGGTTGATCGAGGCCGGCGAAGACAATGCGCCGGGCTGGATAGTCACTGTCGTCGCCTGCCTCTTGCTCTGGACGTTGACCGAATACGTCCTGCACAGGTTCGTCCTGCACCGCATCCCCTACATCAAGGACCTGCATGATCGTCACCATGTCGAAGAGCGCAGTTCGGTGGGCACGCCGACCTGGCTCAGTCTGGGAGTGCATGCGCTGGTCGCGTTTTTCCCGGTCTGGATGATTTCAGGTTTCGCCGCCGCAAGCGCGGTAAGTTGCGGACTGATGCTGGGCTACCTCTGGTACATCAGCGTCCATCACATGATCCATCATTGGCACCCCTCCCATCCGAGTTATCTCTACACACTCAAGCGCCGTCACGCCGTGCATCATCATGTCGACGAAACGGTCAATTTCGGTGTCACGTCCATATTCTGGGATCGTGTTTTCGGCACGGCGCGGCTCTGAAGCCAGGGGCACGTGCCTCGGTCGTTCAACGCCTTTTTGCGCGACCGCCTAGGGATTTGGCTCCGCGAGGTCCGCTCTGAACCGGCGTGTTGCTCTGGTTTTCGTCGGACAGTTTCCGCCAGCGGGCAAGACGCTCCGGATCGAGCGTGCCTGCCTTCAAGGCAGCCTGCACCGCGCAGCCCGGTTCATGCACGTGTGTGCAGTCGCGGAACTTGCAGAGCGGCGCGAGCTCGGTGATTTCGGCAAACAGCGTGTCGATGCCGTAGGCGACGTCGCTGACCTGCAGCGTCCGCATTCCCGGCGTGTCGATCACCCAGCCGCCACCGGCAATGGCGTGTAGCGACCGCGACGTGGTGGTGTGGCGGCCCTTGGCGTCGTGTTCGCGGATGTCTCCGGTCTGTTGCGGCAAGCGCTGGGCCGATCCGGCCAGCGTGTTGACCAGCGTCGATTTGCCGACGCCGGAGGAACCGACCAGCGCGACCGTCTGGCCGGCACCGCACCAGGCGACGAGCGCGGTTGCCGCATCCGATGTGCGCGGGTTCAGCGTCACCACCGCCAGGCCGCGCTGCAGCGCGGCAGCCTGCCGCTGATACGCCTCGGCGTCGGCGGCGGTATCGGCCTTGGTCAACAGGATCACCGGCGTCGTTCCGGCCTCGTTGGCCAGCGCCAGATAGCGCTCGAGCCGGGCTGGATTGAAGTCGGCATTGCATGAGGTGACGATGAACAGCGTGTCGACGTTGGCCGCTGCCAGCTGCGGCACCCTGCCGCCCTGGGTGCGGCGTTCCAGCACCGTCTTGCGGGTCAGGCGGCGCTGCACAAGCCGGTCATGCGCGTCGACGAGCACCCAGTCGCCGACGGCATAGTCGCCGGTGTTCGCCTGCGCCGGCAGCGTGAGATCGATTGGCCCTGCCTGGGACAGGCCGGTCAGGCGGTCGCGATGGACCGTGGCGATCCGCGCAGGGACGAGATTGGCTTCGCCGGGCTCGAGCTGGTCGCCGAAAAAATCCGTCCAGCCCAGGCTGGCGAGAGATGGCATGGAGGGATCCGTCACGGCTTTGACCGGGGGTACGGCGTCGCAGACATCGGACAGGATCCCTGGCAGGTGGGGCGTGAACGGGGCGGGGGCGATTGCCCTGCCGTGTATGGGCGGCACGGCGGCATTTGGCAAGGCGGGCCTTGCCGATGGCCCGCGCGGCAAGCATCTAGTCGGAACCTATCCCGTCACACGGCGATCTGGGATCCCGCCGCACGACGGGAGGCTTCGTTCTGATCGAGGAATGTCATTTTTCATATCGTCAACAAATAAATTGACGCTCGTAATGTTTTTGCGCTGTACTGGAAACTGTGAAAATTGACTGAATAAGTTCGGCCAAGCATTGCCGCCCTCGGACAACGGCCGCATGACTGGTGACGGGCGGATCGTTCCGATCGGCGGGTGTGGGCAAGAGGGACCTGACGTTCGATGGCGGAGAAGACGCACCGCACGATGGATGATTTTGCCCGGGCATGTGGCGTGTCCCGGCCGACGCTGTCGAAATATTTTGACGATCCGGCGAGCGTGAAGCCGGCCACGCGGGCGCGCATCGAAGCCGCGTTGCGTTCCTCGGACTATCAGCCGAACCTTTTCGCCCGCAATCTCAACCGCAAGCGCACCCGCAACATCGGCATCGTCGTACCGACGATCACGGATCCGTTCTATGCCGAGATGGTCAGCCGCATCGAATTTCGCTGCCGCGACGAGGGCTATTGGCCGATCGTCATTTCTTCGCATGGCTCGCAGAAGCTGGAGGCGGAGTCGGTCAGGACGCTGCTGTCACTGAAGGTCGCCGGCGCGATCATCGCGCCGCTCGGCCTGGCCTCCGATCGGAGTGTTTTCGACAAGTTGGGGCAGGACATTCCGATCGTCTATTTCGACACCTATATCGAGGGTGACACGCCCTTCGTCGGTAACGACAACCACCAGAGCACGTCGACCATGGTCGACTATCTCAACCGGTCCGGAGAACCGCCTGTCTATGTCGACATTCCGCATGTCAACCACAATTCGGGAGAGCGGCTGCAAAGCTACATCGCGACGATGAAAGTCGCCGGTTTGGAACCGGTCGTCATCGACGCGGCGCGCGACTACACCTGGGACTTCGAGCGCATCGGCCATGAATGGATGGAAAAGACACTCGATGTTGGCGGTCTGCCCGGCCGCACCATCCTGTGTGCGAACGATCGTCTCGCCTTCGGCGTGATGGCGGCCGCGTTCTCGCGCGGACTGAAGATCGGCCGCAGACCTGACTGCGATCTGCGCGTTGCCGCGCATGACGATCATCCGCTGAGCCGCTACACCTGTCCGGCGCTAACCACCATGGCACAGGATTTCGCCGCCATGGCCGGCCGCAGCGTCGAGATCCTGCTGGCCCTGCTGGACGAGGCCGAACCGCCCAAGCAGGGCATGGCACAGAGGGTCAAGCTCGGCGCGACCCTGGTGATGCGTCAGTCGGCCTGAGCGGCGGGCGTCGGCGAATCGTTCTCGAACTGGCGCCAGGCCGCCACCGCCTCGGCCACCGTTTGCCGCGCGGCGGGGATATGGCGTCCCATCGAGACGAAGCCGTGGATCTTGCCCGGCCATTGCCGCAGGACCAGTGGGACACCTGCGGCTTGCAGGCGTTCGGCATAGGCTTCGCCTTCGTCGGCAAGGATGTCGCAGCCGGCAAGTGCGACGAAAGCCGGCGCGACGCCTGTGAGATCTGGCGCCAGCAAGGGCGAGACGCGCCAGTCCAGGATGTCGTCAGGCGTTCGCACATAGTGGTCGCGGAACCATGCCATGGTGGTTGCCGTCAGCCCGAAGCCGTCGCCGAAACGCCGGTAGCTGTCGGCCATCTGCCGCGCATCGGTGTTTGGATAGATCAGGATCTGCGCGGCGAGGGATGGCGCCAGCCCATCGCGAGAAAGCAGCGCCAGCACGGCGGCGAGATTGCCGCCGGCGCTGTCGCCGGCAACGCCGATGCGGGATGGGTCGATGCCCAGAGCGGCGGCGTTCTGCGTCATGAAACGCAGTGTTGCCAGGCAATCCTCCAGCCCGGCGGGAAATTTGTGGTCTGGTGCCAGGCGATAGTCGGGACAGACAATGACGGCGCCGCCGAGATTGGCC
>NZ_JBFULQ010000530.1:0-3700 GCF_054049815.1 Mesorhizobium sp. P5_C1
CGGCCCCCTACACCATGGTCCCGTGCATCTTGCAAGCCCGGGCCATCATCGACGCGAACGGCTGGGCACGATCGCTTCAGCTGTTGTGTTTGACGGCTAATGCTCCTAGGCAGGGTCAGAGCCGCAAGGCAGTGAAAAGGAGCCGATATGGCGCGACCACCAAACTACGATCAGGAACGCAAGGAACGCGACCGCCAGAAGGCGGCCAAGAAGGCTGAAAAGCTGGCGGCCAAGGTTGCCGCACGCGAGCGTTCGAAGCCCGAAGACGAGACTGAAACCGAAACCGAAACGGCAAAGTGACGGCAAAAGGCCCGCGCATGCGGGCCGTGCCTCATTCCAGATTGTCGCCTTGGATCAAGCCGGCGCCTTGTCGCTGACGAAGACGTCCACTTCGCGCGCCGCCGCAATGAAGGCGCGCCTGGCGTTCATCGCCGGCTTGTCGCCGGCCAGCGCATCGTGACAGGCCTGCAGGGCCGCGCGATGCTTGGGGCTGCGTTTTCCGGGCCAGCTGTTGAGCAGGTAATCGGAAGCCTCACGGGCCGTACGCAAGAGCTGAGTGCTCCCCGCCGTGACTGACTTGACGGTCACGGGTGTTTCAAATCGGTTGTTTTCCATCGCCGCTCTTACGCCATCGGTGTCCGCGAAGCGAGGCCGAAAGTGCACGGCGCGCCTGGACGTCGCCTTTTGCGCGGCGCGTACCGCATGCCTTAGGCGGCGATGACGGCAAAACCCCTGGCGCGAAGACCGCGCCGGTCGTTGGCGAGCGACGTCACCAGGCGGTCGCGGCTGCCGACGATGTGGGCCGAAAGCAGGCGCGCGGCTTCATCGGCGTCGCCGAGGCGTGCCGCCGCCAGAATGGCGCGATGTTCCGCCCAGGCGCGAGCAAGGGCGGCCTCGTCGCGAACCTCCAGCCAGCGGGCCCGCGACAGGCGTGTCATGGCATCGCGGACCGCCCGGAACAGGAATTCGTTGCCAGACAAGCGCGCCAACTCGATGTGAAAATCCATACCGATACGATGCCATTCCTCACGCGGCGTGTCGGTGTCGCAGGAGTCGAGCATCGCCTCGATGACATCGACCGCGCTGCGGTCCGCCAGGGCACATGTCAGGCGAAGGGCTGCAACCTCCACCGCCTCCCGGTAGACGGCAATCTGCTCGAGTTCGGCCAGGTTGATGGGCGACACCGTCCAGCCACGGCCGTCCCTGCCGACCAGGCCCTCGGTCTCGAGCCGCAGCAGCGCGGCCCTGACCGGGGTTCGCGAGGCGCCGAAGCGACTTTCGATCCAGCGCTCGGTCAGTTTCTCGCCGGGACCGATCTCGAGGCCCAGGATCATCTGCCGAAGCTGTTTTTCGACGCTATGCATCTGCGACATTGTCGTTCCCGTTTTCTGACCGTTGGCTGGCTATCGGTTTGCTGGCCACGTTTTCCCAATCACGTTTGAGAGGGTCGCATTGACAGCACCCACGCTTGCGTCCATGACGGATACCATCTTGGTATCCCAAAATGGTATCCGCAGCAACCACCAACACGGCATTTGCTCGGACAGGACGCATGACATGCAGAACACGCCCCCGACGACCGACAGCACCTACAACATCCACTGGCGGCGCAATCTGTTCGTTTGCTTTGCCGGTTCGTTCTCGACGCTTGTCGCCATGACGCTGCTTTTGCCGTTCCTGCCGCTCTATATCGAGCAGCTCGGCGCTGAAGGCCACGCGGCGATCGTGCAATGGTCGGGGATCGCCTATGGCGCGACCTTTTTTGCGGCGGCACTTGTGGCGCCGCTGTGGGGACGTCTCGGCGACCGCTACGGCCGCAAGGTGATGCTGGTTCGCGCCAGCTTTGGCATGGCCATATGCATGTCGCTGACCGGCATGGTCCAGACCGTCTGGCAGTTGGTGCTGCTGCGGCTGCTGATCGGCTTTGCCGGCGGCTATTCCTCGGGATCGACCATCCTGGTTGCCATGCAGACGCCCAAGGAGCGTTCGGGCTGGGCATTGGGCCTGCTGTCGGCGGGTATCACCGGTGGGGCACTGGTCGGCCCGCTGGTTGGTGGCGCCCTGCCGCCGCTGATCGGCATCCGCGCCACGTTCCTGCTGTCCGGCGGCGTCATCTTCCTGGCATTCCTGGCGACCACGTTTCTGATCAAGGAGAACCCCCGGCCGAAAGCGACGGACGCCGCATCGAAGGGCAAGCCGAAAGGCGGCTGGGCACAAATCCCCGACAAACGGCCTGTCATCGCCATGCTGGCGACCGGCATGCTGTTGAGTTTCGCCACCATGTCGATCGAGCCGATCATCACCGTCTATGTGCAGCAATTGATCGAAGACCAGAGCCGCGTCACGCTGATCTCCGGCGTCGTCATGTCGGCGGCGGCGCTTGGCGCCATCCTGTCGGCTTCACGCCTGGGGAAACTCGCCGACCGCATTGGCCATTGGAACGTCATCATCGGCGCGCTTGCCGTCTCGGCGCTGTTGCTGATTCCTCAGGCCTTCGTCACGCAGAGCTGGCAACTCATCGGCCTGCGCTTCCTGATGGGCCTGGCGCTGGGCGGGCTCCTGCCCTGCATCACCAGTGTCATCCGCCACAATGTTCCCGATGGCGTCGGCGGCAATGTGCTAGGGCTTTCGATCTCCGCTCAATATGTCGGACAGGTCGCCGGCCCCTTGCTTGGCGGATTTGCCGGCGGCCATTTCGGCATGCGCTCGGTGTTTCTGGGCACATCCATCTTGATGGCCGGCGGCGCGGTCTATAACTGGCTGGCGCAATCGCGCCGTGAGCAGGACATGCTCGCCAATGCCGGCAAGCCCTGACCAAATTGGGTCGCTTGCCTTGAACGTCACGGAGCCCGAGACATGAGCACGGCCGAGCAATCTTCCGTCAACAGCGGCCAGATCCTCGTCCTGGCCGGCGGCCTCTGTGGCGCCGCCGGCGTGGCGCTGTCGGCCGCGGCGGCGCATCTGGGCGGTGCCTTTGTCGGCACTGCCGCATCCTTCCTGCTCATGCACGCGCCGGTCTTCCTCGCGACCGGACTGCTTGGCGCGAACCGGACGCTGCGCATCGGCAGCCTGATCCTGCTGGTTGGGCTGCTGTTGTTCTGCGGCGACCTGCTGGCCCGCGATTTCCTCGGTTCGCGGCTGTTCCCGCTGTCGGCGCCGATCGGCGGCACCTTGCTCATCGCCGGCTGGCTGGTGATCGCCGGCTCGGCGCTGGTGCGCACACGTTCCTGACCAGGCTGGACCAGCAGCCTTTATCGATGTCTCTGGGGGGCGATGTCTCCGGGCGCACTGCCCGGGACGGTCCTATTCGCGAAACCGACGCGATCCTGTCACACCGCGTTTGTCGAACGATCAATCCTGCCGTCGCTCGGGCTTATCGAGCACTTCGCGACCGTGCCGCCGCAGCTTCGCCAGTAGACGCCTCTCCGGCCGTTTGGACGCCGGCGCGATGCCCCAGTAGTTGCGGTAGATGTCTTCGAACAGATAGCTCACGGGATGCATGATGCACTCCTTTCAAGATTTGAATCGATCCAATCGGTGCGCACAAAAAAGCTATCCCGATCAGCTCCGTCTGCGCTCGGCGAAGAACCGCAGTTCGCGAACCCATGGGCTGTCACTCTCGTGGCGCCTCAGTTTCGTGGCGGTCGAACCGATGCTCCAGTCGTTGCGGTAGATGTCTTGGAAGAGATAGTTGACGGGA
>NZ_JBFULQ010000531.1:0-3695 GCF_054049815.1 Mesorhizobium sp. P5_C1
TTCTGAGCGAACTCCACAATCTTGTCGTGGAAGATCGCATCTTGGCGGGCGAAGTTCGAATAGCGCAGGCGCTCATCCTTCCCCACACGCCGGGCCATGACGCCTGCGGCCTCCTGCAGCACGGCTAGACGCTCGTCATCGAGCGTTGCGGTGGCCTTGGCTGCCGCGGCGGGCTCGAGCAGAAGACGCAGCTCATAGAGCTCGTCAAAGCGGCGGCGGGTGATCTGCGGTGCGGCCCGAAAGCCGATCAGGTGGGTCTTGACCACCAGCCCCTCGCCTTCCAGCCGGCCAAGCGCTTCGCGAATGGGGGTATGCGAGACGTTGAATTCCTTGACGAGATTATCGACGGTGATGCGCGATCCCGGAGCAATCCGCAGTGACATCAATTGCCCGAAGATCGCCTCGTACACGTCGCCAGCCAGGCTGTTGGCACGCTGAATGCGGCCACTCAGGCGGGCTTCATTGTCAACCGTCAGGTCGGGGTTCTGCATGGTTTACCTCTTGACAGGAGCACCCACTAACATGATGCTCCGGCTAATTCAATACTATATCCTATACGATTTTATAGGGGATATCCGTGATACCAACTCAAGGCGCCGCGAGAGCAGATCTCGCGCACCCAGGCATCGTCCCCGGTTTCGGGGCGTCCGGCAGGCGCGCTCGCGCTTTGAACGACGACTTCGAGATCGGGGCGGGTCTCTGCCCCAATTCATTCAGTTTTCAACCTCTCTTCGAAGGATTCTGTCCATGACGTTGTTCGCAGCCGTGCGCCTGCCGCGCGAGATCCTGTTCGGCAAAGGCCAGCGCCATGTGCTGCCCGCCGTTGCCGCCAAGTATGGACGGCGTGCGTTCGTCTGCACTGATGAGCGTTTCGCCACGACAGCTGAGTTCGCCGAGATTCTTGCTGGCCTGCGCGCCGCCGCGGTGGAGACGCTGGTCTACGACCGAACGCTGCCGGATGTTCCCCGCGATAGCGTCGCCGCCTGCATCACGGAGGCGATGGATTACAAGCCGGACATGGTCATCGGGATCGGCGGCGGCAGCTGCCTCGACATGGCAAAATGCGCTGCGCTTTTGCTTAGCCATGGCGGCAGGCTTCAGGACTACTATGGCGAGTTCAAGGTGCCGGGCCCTACCCTTCCCGTGATCGCTGTGCCGACAACGGCTGGCACCGGCTCGGAGGTGACCCCCGTCGCCGTGATATCCGATCCGGAGCGAACGCTGAAAGTCGGCATCTCGAGTCCTCATCTCATTGCCGCGGTGGCACTCTGCGATCCGGATCTCACGGCCACATGTCCACGTTCCCTGACGGCGATCGCCGGCGCCGACGCGCTGACGCATGCAATCGAAGCCTTCACAGCGGCTAAGCGCGGCACTGATCCAAATTTGCCGCAGCAGCATGTGTTCGTCGGCAAGAGCGCTCTGACCGACCATTTCGCGCTTCTGGCCATCAGATTGCTGGGCCGCAGTCTGGAAAAGGCATATCGCGACGGATCGGACGAAAATGCACGCGCCGACGTCATGATGGGGGCGCTGGCCGCCGGCTGCGCCTTCGGCACGGCTGGAACGGCTGCCGCTCATGCGGTGCAGTATCCCGTCGGCGCGATCACCCACACGCCGCATGGGCTCGGCGTTGCCACCATGATGCCTTATGTGATGACATACAATCTTGCGGCAGCGGCCCCGGAAATTGCTGAAGTCGGCACCGCCCTCGGCCTGTCCGATCGGAGCAGCAGCGGACCTGATGCGCTGGCGCATGCCACCATAAGCGAGGTGAGCCGGCTGTTCGGTGCCATCGGCATCACGCCGACATTGGCTGAACTTGGTCTTCCCGAGGACAAGATCGACTGGACGGCCGAGCAGGCGCTCGGCATCGACCGGCTGATCAAGAACAATCCCCGCCCCTTCGACCTCACCGCGATGCGACGACTGATCAGAGCCGCTTACGACGGCGATATGTCTGCAGCCACGATGCGACAGGAGCTGGTCCAATGAACATTTCCGCAGACATATTCGACGAGGATGAAAGTATGTCCGACTACGCCACGTTTTCGCACGGTCTCTACATTGGTGGCCGCTGGCAGCCGTCGTCGGATGGCCGTGTGATCGAAGTGATCGATCCATCGACCGAGGCGGTGATCGCGGCGGTTCCCGACGCCACGCTCGCCGATGCTGCCCTCGCCGTCGACGCGGCTGCGGAGGCAGCGGCCGGTTGGCGCGAAACCCCGCCACGCAGGCGTTCGGAAATCCTGCGGCGTTGCTTCGAACTGATGACCGAACGGGCGGACACGCTGGCAGCGCTGATCTCGCTGGAAAACGGCAAGGCACTGCGCGATGCGCGCGGCGAAGTCGCCTACGCGGCGGAATTTTTTCGCTGGAACGCCGAGGAGGCTGTCCGCATCAGCGGCGAGTTCGGTCTCGCCCCCTCGGGCGCGAACCGGATCGTCGTCGACTATCAGCCCATCGGCATTTGCGTGCTTATCACGCCATGGAATTTCCCCGCCGCCATGGCGACACGCAAGATCGCGCCGGCGCTCGCGGCAGGCTGCACCGTGATCTTGAAGCCCGCCAGCGAGACGCCGCTGACGGCCTACGCGCTTGCAGCCCTCTATGAGGAAGCAGGCGTGCCGCCTGGCGTCGTCAACGTCCTGACGACCTCAAGCCCCGGGCCGGTGACGGCCGCCATGCTTGCCGACCCAAGAGTGAGAAAACTGTCATTCACCGGCTCGACAGGCATCGGCCGCGTGCTCCTGGCCGAAGCCGCAAAACACGTCATCTCCTGTTCGATGGAACTTGGCGGCAACGCACCGTTCGTTGTGTTCGACGACGCCGACCTGGAGGCAGCGCTCGACGGTGCGATGGTTGCCAAGATGCGCAATGCCGGCGAAGCCTGCACCGCCGCCAACCGGCTTTACGTCCAGGCCGGCATCCATGATGCTTTCGCGGATGGATTGCGCAAACGCATGGCTGCTCTCCAAGTAGGCCCTGGCACAGACTCGGAAACCGAATGCGGCCCTATGATCACCAGGAAGGCAGTGGACAAGATCGATCGGCTCGTCCAGGACGCAGTTGCCCGTGGCGCCAAGGTTCTGTGCGGAGGGGCGATCCCCGAAGGCAAGGGCTACTTCTACCCGCCGACAGTGCTTCGCGACGTGTCGCCTGACGCCGTCATGGCGCACGAGGAGATATTCGGTCCGGTGGCTCCGCTTCTGCGCTTCGACAGCGAGGCGGAAGTGATCGCAAAGGCCAACGACACCGAATACGGTCTCGCCGCCTACATCTATACGCGCGACCTGGCCAGGGGAATGCGTGTGGCATCGAAGATCGAGTCGGGCATGATCGCCCTGAACCGCGGCCTGATGTCGGATCCTGCGGCGCCCTTTGGCGGGGTCAAGCAGAGCGGACTGGGCCGCGAAGGTGGGCAGAAGCACGGCGTTGCCGAGTTCATGGAGGCGAAGTACATCGCCGTGACCATCTGAGCAGATACGATGCAAAAAGATCCGTTCCGCATTCGCGATCACGTGGCCGAGTTCGACACCATCGTCGCCGAGATTGTTCGCCGCAGCACAGAAAGCAGGGCGAACATACCCATGGTCGCCGACGTAGCCTACGGACCTGATGCAACTGAAACCGTTGATCTGTTCTTCCCGAAAGGCAAACGCGAGCGCCTGCCGGTGCACATGTTCATCCACGGT
>NZ_JBFULQ010000532.1:0-3690 GCF_054049815.1 Mesorhizobium sp. P5_C1
ACGTTCCACGAAGCGCTGCCGACCCGCCTGAACAACCCCGATTCGTCGGCGATCATAGTGATCATGCAGCGGCTGCACGAAGACGACGTCTCAGGCGTCGTCATCGCGAACGACTACGGCTATGAGCACGTCATGCTCCCCATGGAGTTCGAGCCCGAGCGCAAGTGCTTCACCTCGATCGGGTTCGAGGATCCTCGCAAGGTCGACGGCGAATTGCTGTTTCCCGAGCGCTTCCCGGCGCATGTCGTCGAACGCGACAAGAAGATTATGGGCAGCTACGCTTCGGCGGGGCAGTTCCAGCAGCGGCCGGCGCCACGCGAAGGCGGCATGTTCAAGCGCTCCTGGTTCGATGGCAAGTTCGTCCGGCAAGCCCCAAGGGGCACGGTCTGGGTCCGCCATTGGGACTTGGCCGGCACGAAAGGCGGCACTGGCGCACGCACCGCTGGCGTCAAGCTCGGCCGCGATGCCGACGGCCACTACTACGTCGGCCACGTCGTCACTCTGCGCGAGGAAGGGAAGTCGGTCCGCAAGACCATCAAGGCGCAAGCCGCGCTCGACGGTAAAGGGGTGCACATCAGCCTGCCGCAGGATCCGGGGCAGGCGGGCAAGGCCCAGGTGCAGGACTATGTCGCCGACCTCGCCGGCTACAAGGTCCATGCCGAGGGTGAAACCGGTGACAAGATCACGCGCGCCGAGCCGTTCTCGGCGCAGTGCGAATACGGCAACGTCTCCATCGTCGAAGGCGAGTGGAACGAACTCTATCTCGACGAACTCTGCATCTTCCCGGCCGGCAAGCTTATGGACCAGGTCGACGCATCTTCCGGGGCCTTTACGAGGCTGCTCAACATCAAGGGGGCTATGGTGATCAGCGACGACGTTCTTCGCCGCGCTGCCCAGCCGGCGCACCGATGATCAGGAAGCTTCGCCGCGCAATGCGCGGACTGTTCCGCCACAAGCCTGTCGCGGATGCCCCGCCGGTCCCGCCGCCGGCCGCAGCTCCTCCTGGCGCGCGTGCGCCCATCCGCATCTCGGATGCCATGCTGTCGGCGCTGCGGGCGCAGAAGGACGCACCTGCGCCGCGCGTGCAGGTGTTCAGCATGCCGCAGCACCCGGCGGGCGTTGTGCCTGAGGGCAAAGGCATCGCCATGGACAGCGCCATCGGCGGCGTCCAGACCTGGGCCAATGGCTTTGCCCTGAACGGCTTCTTCACCGAGGGCATCACCTTCCTTGGCTATGCCTATCTGTCGGAACTGGCGCAGCGCCCGGAATACCGGGTGATCTCCGAGACCATCGCCAGCGAGATGACGCGCAAGTGGATACGCTTCACCTCGAACGACGGTGAGGACAAGTCGACCAAGATCAAGGAGCTGGAGGCCGAGTTCAAACGCCTCAACGTGCGCGACCTGTTCTGCCGCGCCGCTGAGCAGGATGGCTTCTTCGGCCGCGGTCACATCTACATCGACACCGGCGACACCGATAATCCCGACGAGATGCAAAAGCCGATCGGGACCGGCTGGGACAAGCTGAGCGTCGCGAAATTCGCTAACAAGCCCATCGAGGCGCTGCGCACCGTCGAGGCGGTGTGGTGCTATCCGACGGCCTACAACTCGAACGATCCGCTGAAAGACAACTGGTATCGGCCCGATAGCTGGTATGTGCAGGCCAAGATCGTCCACACGTCGCGGCTGATCACCTTCATCGGCCGCGAAGTGCCCGACCTGTTGAAGCCGACCTATTCGTTCGGCGGCCTGTCGCTGTCGCAGATGGTGAAGCCCTATGTCGACAACTGRCTGCAGACGCGCCAGTCGGTGAGCGACATCATTTCGATGTTCAGCGTTTTCCTGCTGGCCACCAATCTCGGCGAGACGCTGCAGGCCGATGGCGATCAGCTTTTCAAGCGCGCCGAGCTGTTCAACCTGATCCGGTCCAATCGCGGCCTGATGATGGTGGACAAGGACACGGAAGATTTCAAGAACGTCTCTGCTCCTCTGTCCGGTCTCGACATGCTCCAAGCGCAGTCGCAGGAGCACATGGCGTCGGTCAGCCACATTCCGCTGGTCAAGCTGCTCGGCACCCAGCCGGCGGGGCTAAACGCTTCGTCCGAAGGCGAGCTTCGCTCGTTCAACGACTATGTGCACTCATTCCAGGAACATCTGTTCCGGCATCCGTTGCACTTCCTCATGGGGCTAGTGATGATCTCGCTGTGGGGCAAGCCCGACGACGGCATCGACTTCGAGTTTGAAAAGCTTGAGGAGACCGACGAGAAAGAAGCGGCCGACGTTGAAAAGACCAAGGCCGAGCGCGATCAGATCCTGATCGACACCGGCGTGATCTCGCCAGAGGAGTCCCGCAAGCGCGTCGCCGCCGATCCGGACTCGGACTTCTCCTCGATCGATGTGTACGACGTCCCGGAACTCCTCGACGAAGAGGAGGAAGGCCTGGTGCCGAAGGGCGGCTCGCCGGTCAAGGACATCGAGGGGGGCGGCGAAAGGAAGGACGCGGCATGAACGAGGCACTGGAGATTCGGCTTCGGCTGCTAGAACTCTTTCCGCCTTGTGCGCGGCCCTCCGCGATCAGCGACGCGCTGATCGAGGCCGCATTGAGGCGAAGCTGGACGAAACTAGCTCTGCCCTCGACGCTAGGAGATACCGAATTCGCGGGCATTCTGCCGGCCATTCCAGGTTTTGCCGGATCTGTGTTAGGTTGAAAGTGTGTGATGGGACATCCATCATCATGGTTACACTCAAATGGCTGCCAATCGGGCAATCGCGCCCGCAATCGAGGATTGCTACGACGCCGCTTTCGAATTTGGGCGGTGGCCGAAGGCGCTTCAAAACCTTGCCGATGCCCTAGGCGCTACGAGTTGTGTCATCCGCGTCTGTGACGACACCCACCCTTTCCGGAGCGACCAGCGCAAGCGGACCACACCGGCGCCGGATTCGACGGAACATGCTGAATTTTCGGCGCTCTGGCTCAAGAACATCGAAGGTGCTCCCGATCCTCGTTGCGAGAGGTTGAGGCTGCTGGCGAAACCCGCCACCTGCTTCACTGTCGAGGACGAAGTCACCACGCCCGAGGAGAGGAGGTTTCTGCCCTACTATCAGGAAATAGCGCTCCCTGGGCACCGCGAGTGGTGGGCAGCCGTCTACTTTGTGGTGAAGAAACACAAGTGGTTCCTGTCGATGTTCCGCGATGCCCGCAGCGGGGCCTTCGATTTGTCCGAGGCGGACCATTTTCTGCGCGTGGTGCCGGATCTGAGGCGGATCATCAGCCTTGCCGAGAAGATCTGGGAAGTTTCACTGGACCCGACGCTGGCTGTTCTTGACCAGTTCAATTTTGGCGCCGCGCTGCTTGATCGTCGTGGCTGCCTCATGCGTTGCAACGAGCATGCGGATGCTTTGTTCGGTTCCGGCCTTGTGGTCCGCCACGGCCGCATCCACGCAGCGGATCGGGAGAGCGATTCCCGCCTGCAGCGGATGATCGAGGCTGCAGTCTCAAGCGCACCGGACGGAGTGTCTCGGGCCGAGCCGGAAGTCATTGCCCGTGGCGGATCGTTTTGGCTTCTTGCCGAGATCGTGCCGATGACTTCATTCGTGCGCGATTTGTTCAATGGCGGCGACTTTCTGCTTTGCTTCACCGACCTTGTGAGGGAACGGGCGCCATCGGAACGGTTGCTCGGCCAGACATTTC
>NZ_JBFULQ010000533.1:0-3682 GCF_054049815.1 Mesorhizobium sp. P5_C1
GTCGACGGCAAGGCGCATGTTTCCGGCGAGCGCTCGACGCCGCTGCTCAACAAGACTGTTCCCGCTCTGTTTTCCGACACCGCCAGTAAATACGCCACGCTCGATGCTGCGGTCTTCGTCGACCAGGACAAGCGCTTCACCTGGAGCGAACTGTCGGACACGGTCGATGCGCTGGCCGCCGGCTTCCTGGCGCTGGGCCTTGAAAAGGGCGATCGCGTCGGCATCTGGTCGCCCAACCGATGGGAATGGCTGGTGACGCAATTCGCCACCGCGCGCATCGGCCTGATCCTGGTCAACATCAACCCGGCCTATCGGCTGACCGAACTCGACTATGCCTTGAACAAGGTCGGCTGCAAGGCGCTTGTGACCGCGGTCAAGTTCAAGACCTCCGACTATCTCGGCATGATCGAGACGCTGGCGCCGGAGCTCGCGACAGCCACCCCCGGCAAGCTTAAGGCAAAGCAGCTGCCGGCGCTGAAGATCGTCATCCGCATGGGTGAGGACAACTCACCCGGCATGTTCAATTTCGCCGATGTGCTGGCCATGGCCGGGCGCGACGAGCATGACAGCCTCGACCGCATCTCGGAGGGGCTGAAGCCCGGCGACGCCATCAACATCCAGTTCACGTCAGGTACGACAGGGGCACCCAAGGGCGCGACGCTGAMCCACAACAACATCGTCAACAACGGCAATTTCGTCACCTCGGCGATTAAGCTGACCGTCGACGACCGGCTGTGCATCCCGGTGCCGCTCTATCACTGCTTCGGCATGTCGATGGGCACCATGGGCTGCGTGTCGAAGGGCTCGACCATGGTTTTCCCGGGCGAGGGGTTCGATGCCGGCGCCACGCTGAAAGCGGTGGCGAATGAGCGCTGCACCGGGCTTTATGGCGTGCCGACCATGTTCGTCGCGCTGCTCGATCATCCGGACTTCCAGTCCTTCGATCTCTCCAGCCTGCGCACCGGCATCATGGCCGGCTCGCCATGCCCGATCGAGGTGATGAAGAAAGTGGTGTCGCTGATGCATATGTCAGAAGTGACGATCGCCTACGGCATGACCGAGACAAGTCCGGTGTCGTTCCAGAGCGGCGTCGACGACCCGCTGGAAAAACGCGTCTCGACGGTCGGCCGCATCCACCCCCATGTCGAGGTCAAGGCGGTCGATGCCGACGGCGCCACCGTCGCCGTCGGTGCGCCGGGCGAACTGTGCACGCGCGGCTATTCGGTGATGAAGGGCTATTGGGACGACATCGAGAAGACCCGCGAGGCGATCGACACCGATGGCTGGATGCACACCGGCGATCTCGCCACCATCGATGCCGAGGGCTATTGCAACATTGTCGGCCGGGTCAAGGACATGGTCATCCGCGGCGGCGAGAACGTCTATCCGCGCGAGGTCGAGGAATTCCTCTACCGCCATCCCAAGGTCAGGGAAGTGCAGGTGTTCGGCATTCCAGACCCAAAATATGGCGAGGAGCTGTGCGCCTGGATCGTGCTCAAGCCAGGCCAGATCGCCACCGAACAGGAGATCAAGGCCTTCTGCGCCGGCCAGATCGCCCACTACAAGATCCCGCGCCACATCCGCTTCCGCACCGAACTGCCGATGACGGTGACCGGCAAACCGCAGAAGTTTCTGATGCGCGAGGCGATGGTCAAGGAACTGGGATTGGTGACGCAGAAGACGGCTTAAGGGGAGCAGCGCTTCGATTTTGAATGCAGCCAAGGTCGCGATCCCGCGGCATCGTTTGGAGCCGCGGGCTGACGTTGTTTGTGAGGGTCGAATGGGGGTCTGCCGGACATTGGCGAAGGTGCTCCCCATGGGTTTTCAGCAAGTTTCGCAGGCGCATGGGGGCTTGAATGAGTGTTTTCYAACGATCGGTCACCTCTTATGCGATGCCCTTGGCCGCCTTGATGATGGCTGTCGCAGTCAGGGCAAGCGGGCTGTCGGTGGATGAAGGTTCGCTGGGCGTCAGGATCCTTGTCGGAGGGCTTTCGAGTGCCATTATGTTCACCACCATTTTCGTGGTGCTCGACCATGCAGAGGCGGTGGCTCGGCGTGTAGGAGAACCCTACGGCACGTTGGTACTGACTTTTGCCGTGACGGCAATCGAAGTGTCGATCATCGTTTCCATGATGCTGCATGGAGAGAACAACCCCACGCTTGCACGTGAGTCCGTCTTTTCAACGATGATGATTACATCTACCGGCGTTGTCGGCATGTGTCTCGCGCTTGGCGGCTGGCGTCATCGCAAGCAGGCAATTGTTCGACAAGGGACCAGCRCATATTTGGCGGTTCTGGCCGCACTGACCGTCATGACGCTTATTTTGCCAACCTACACACAAACTACGGGCCCTGGCACATTTTCAGCTGCTCAACTAGGCTTCGTAGCCGTGCTTTCAGTGCTGCTCTATGCAAGTTTTGTGTTCGCTCAGACTGTCCGGCACCGAGACGACTTCGTCCAAGGGCAAGAACACGACGCTTCGATGCGGACCGCCCCTCACGAAAGCATCGCTGTCAGCACTTTGCTCCTGTTGATCGGGCTGATTGGAATTGTCATGCTCGCCGAGCAAGTCGCCGCAGGTGTTGAAGATACGCTCGTTGCCTACCAGGTGACCCAGTCCGACAGTATTGTGGGAGCATTGATCGCCGGGTTGGTTTTGATGCCGGAGGCCATTTCGGCGGTTCGCGCTTCACTTCACAATGAGCTGCAACGCGGCTTGAATGTTGCGATGGGTTCCGCATGCGCTACAATTGGTTTGACAATACCTGCGGTCGCAGCCGCCAGCCTGCTGACGGGGAGAGGATTAACCCTTGGGCTTCCATCGACTGATGCAGTACTTCTAGTTTTAGCACTCTTCATATGCAACGTGAGTTTTAGTACCGAAAGAACAACATTCCTGACTGGCATGGTCCATATCGTGGTATTTTTTACGTATATATTTCTTATATTTATACCATGACCGGTTTGCGCCCAGATCCGCGGTTGTCTGTGATTTAGGAATTCGGAATCGGAGGCTGCGCGCTGATGTTGGACAATTACGAGGTGGACGAGTTTGGCGTGATCCACCAGATCGACTTCACCCCGATCAAATACGACAAGCAATACATTTCCTATTACGAGGACCTGAGTGACCGGACCATCAAGCTCGGGTATCAGCGACTTGGCTGGGTGCTTGGAATCACCGGCGAGATTCCCCGGTCCGTGTTGGAGATTGGATATGGCACGGGCACATTCGTCGAGGCCGCGAAAATAACCGGAGTGTCCGACTGCGCCGGCTGCGACATCGCCAAGTTTCCGCTGCCCAAGGGCGTCCGCTTTGTCGATTGGGATGAGGCGCTCGCCAGCTCGTGGGATCTCGTCGCCATGTTCGACGTGCTGGAGCACATCCCGGATCTGGGTTTCCTCGCCCGCCTTCAGGCCCGCTATCTGGCCGTCGCCGTCCCTTATTGCCGCTGGCGCGAGCTCGGCGCCGACGGCGACGCGTGGTTCCACACGTGGCGCATGCGTCTCCCCAACGAGCACCTGCACCACTTCGACCGTGACTCGCTGGTGGCACTCCTCGCACACAGCGGCTTCGAGTGCGTGACACTGAACTGCTTCGAGGACGGAATCAGACTGCGGTCCGGCGAAGCGGGTCCGAAATATTCTGTCCGGCTTCTTTAGAAAGCTATAGGCGAGTTC
>NZ_JBFULQ010000534.1:0-3679 GCF_054049815.1 Mesorhizobium sp. P5_C1
CACCATGGATGCGCGAAAGCAGCCGCTGATCGCACAGGTCGTTGAGATCCTTGCGTATGGTCTGCGGCGTCACATTGAAGTGGGTGGCTAGATCGTCGACCAGCACGCGACCATGATCCTTGGCCATCTGGATGATTTCGGCATGGCGCGGCGACAGATACATGGGCAACCTCCCGTTTTCGTTTTTCTTGTCTATAGTCGAAAACGAAAGCAATGAAAAGGCATAAGCCGGCTAATAGAATTTACCTGATCGCAAAGCCAAAGCAGTACGCAACCTCGTCAAGGCAGATTCAGCCCATGCCGCGCGCGATTTCGGCGATGACGACGAAGGCGGCATCGACATCGCCGGCAGTCGCCTCGAACTGTCCGACCTGGAACCGGATCGCCACTCGTCCGTCGACTTTCGTCTGCGTCAGGTAGATGCGGCCATCATCGTTGATCGCATTGACCAGCCGCAGATTGTGCTCGTCCGCGTCGGCGCCGGTTCCAGCCTTGTGCCGGAACGAAAACAGCGACAGCATCGGTTCGCTGACGATCTCGAAATCCGGCTCCTTTGCCAGCCGCGCGGCAAGGCCTTCGCTCCAGGCGACATGGTTGCGGATCATCGTTCGCAGGCTTTCCAGCCCATGCGCGCGCAGCAGGAACCACAATTTCAGTGCGCGGAACCGCCGGCCGAGAGGCACCGACCACTCGGAATAATTGATGATGCCGTCATGGCCATGGGTCTTCAGGTAATCCGGCTTGATGGCCAGCGTCCGCACATGGCTTTCGGGATCGCGCAGGAACTGGATCGAGCAATCGAACTGCGCACCGAGCCATTTGTGGGGATTGAAGACAACGGAATCCGCCGCTTCGACACCGCTCCAGAAATGCCGGTATTCCGGGCAGATCATTGCCGAGCCGGCCCAGGCCGCGTCGACATGAAGGTAAAGGCCATGGCGCCGCGCCACCTCCGCAACCGCCGCGATGTCGTCGGTGCCACCAGTGCTGGTGCCGCCGACGCAGGCGATAATGCCCGCCGGCAGCATGCCGGCTTCCCGGTCGGCAATGATTGCCGCCTCGAGCGCTGCCGTGTCCATTGCGCGAAAGCGGCCACCGACGGGGACGCGCACGAGATTGTCCTCGCCGATACCAGACACCCAGATCGCCCGGTCGATCGAGGTGTGCACCTGGTCGGAGGAATAGATGCGCAACCGCGCCTGCCCCGCCAGTCCCTTTTTGTTGCCTTGCCAGTCGAGCGCGCGCTCGCGCATGGTCAGCACCGCGGCCAGCGTCGCGGATGAGGCCGAATCCTGGATCACGCCTGAGAAACCTTCCGGCAGGCCAAGCGCCTGGCGCATCCAGTCGACGGTGCGCGTTTCGAGCTCGGTCGCCGCCGGCGAGGTCTGCCAAAGCATACATTGCGCGGCCATCGCAGAGACCAGATATTCCGCCACCACCGAGACCGGCGCCGCATTGGCCGGGAAATAGGCGAAGAAGCGCGGATGCTGCCAATGCGTCATCCCCGGCAGGATCTTCTCTTCGAAGTCGGCGAAAATCCTGTCCATCGGTTCGGCGTCTTCGGGCGGCGAAGCCTCTATGCTCCTGAAAATATCGCCCGGCTCGACCAGCGGCCGCACCGGCTGCTCGCGCAGCGTGTTGCGGTAGTCGGCGCCCCAGTCGGCGGCGCGCCGCGACCATTGCCGGAAATCATCATTGTTCATCGTGTCCTCCCGACAAGATTCCTCGCCGCCGCCCATCACGGCTGGCTCTTCAAGGCTCGATATTATTTAACATGTGAAATATATGCAACCGCCATCTGGCGCCGCGCGCCTACCCCGGGAAATCGGGCAGGCTGGCAAAAGCTGTCTTCAGCGCATTCGACCAGCCATCCGAGATCGTGCGGTAATACTGGTCGTCCTGCCCGATCCGTTTCTTCAGCCCCACCTTGAAAGTGTCCTTCTCCAGGAAAAGCAGGTCGAGCGGCAAGCCGACAGACAGGTTCGACTTCAGTGTCGAATCGAACGACACCAGAAGCAGCTTCACCGTCTCTGCAAGGCTCATCGTCTTTTCGTAGGCGCGGATAATGATCGGCTTGCCATATTTGGTCTCGCCGATCTGGAAGAACGGCGTGTCGTCGGTCGATTCGATGAAATTGCCTTCGGGATAGATCATGAACAGGCGCGGTTCGCTGCCCTTGATCTGGCCGCCGAGGATGAACGAGGCATTGAAGTAGGAATCCGCCTTCTCGCCCGCGGGTGACGAGCTGGCGATGACCTCCTTCACCGTATCGCCGACCAGCCGCACCGTCTGATACATCGACGGCGTCTCCAAAAGCGTGGCGTGACGATCGGCGATTGCCTTGGTGCGTTCGTCGAGCAGGCTGACCACTGCCTGGGTCGTCGCCAGGTTGCCGGCTGACATCAGCACGATGACGCGCTCTCCCGGCTGCTCCCAGACATGCATCTTGCGGAAGGTGGAAATCGAATCCATACCGGCATTGGTGCGCGTGTCCGACATGAACACGAGCCCGCGATCAATCTTCAGGCCGACGCAATAGGTCATGGAATCTCTTCTAGAGCGATTCATCGTTTCACGGAAACGCAGAACCGCTCTATCTCCTTGTTTCGACGCAATTCCCAAGGGAAAGCGCTATCCGCTTTTCCCGGGAAAACCGTTTCACGCTTTTCCTGAATTGCTCCGGCAGCAATCTTGGCGGATTACTGCTCCACCGTGACGGTGACCGCAAGCTGTTCTTCCGCCTGTCCCAGCCGAATTCCCGACACCGGCGTGGCGTCGCGATAGTCGCGGCCGGTTGCCACTTTTACATAGCGCTCGTCTGGAGAGATGCCGTTTGCGGCATCGAAGGCGACCCAGCCCAGACCCGCAACATGCGCTTCGGCCCAAGCATGGCTTGCGGCCTGCTCGACAGCGGCATCCAGCATCAGATAGCCGCTGATATAGCGGGCAGGAAAGCCCATGGTACGCGCAGCGGCGGCAAAGATATGGGTGTGATCCTGGCAGACACCGGTCTTGAGCGCCAAGGCTTCTTCTGCCGGCGTCGCCGCATTGGTGGTGCCGGGGGTGTAGGTGACGCGATCGCCGATGACAGCCATCAATCGGTGCAGCCTTTCGATGTCGGTGCCCTTACCGACGGATGCGGCGAGCTCGCGAACACCGCTGCCGATCGCCGTCAAGGGCGTTTCATGGCTGTACAGCCAGAGCGGCGTAAAACCCTGGTGTGGTCCGGAGACGCCTGCAGTGTCGCGCGTCACCACTTCGCCGGCCGCTTCCACGGTGATGAAGTCGCGCTCGCCCTCGACGCTCAACAGCCTGGTGTCGTTGCCGAAATGGTCGACAAAGCGAACCTCCTCGCGCGCACCCTCGATGGCCAGTGCCCAGGACAAAACGGTCTGCGTCGATCCGCTGACCGGAAGCAGTCGCAGCCGCTGCAGCAGATAGTGCACCGGTGCATCGTAGCGGTATTCGGTCCTGTGGGTGATCTTCAGCCGCATGCACTATGTCCCGCTTGTGAGCATGCTCTTGTCCCACTTTTCGCGATCATGCTCAATTGAACCGGTAGTCCTGCGCGATCTCGTCGCCGAGCCTGGTATTGTCGCGAATGAAATTGGCCAGGAATTCATGCAGGCCGGCGTCGAATATGTCCTTGATCGACCCGGCTCTCAGCATGGCCTGCGTC
>NZ_JBFULQ010000535.1:0-3675 GCF_054049815.1 Mesorhizobium sp. P5_C1
GTGTACGGCGTCCCGAAGCAACCCCGATCTTCTATCGCGTCGCGTCGTCCCTGCTGACGACGAACGAGACCATCGAGGTGATGGGGACAGCTTCCAGCGGCGAAGTCGAACCGGTGATTTTCTCGCTTTCCGGTGAACTCTGGGTGGGGATCGGTTCCGATCATACGGACCGCAAGGCCGAGACGGTCGGCGTCACCTTGTCCAAGCAGATGTGCGCCAAACCCGTCGGGCGCATTCTGTGGCGGTTCGCCGACGTCGCCGATCGATGGGACGACCTCGAGATTCAATCTCATGTCGTAGTTGGAGGCGAGCGACGCCTCTACCAGGAGGGAACGCTGCGCACGATGCGACCGCCAGCGGAACTGATCCGACTTGGGACGGGCAAGGAAACGATGGCTGATGGTTCTGCGATGTTTTGCGGAACGCTCGCGGTGCAAGGAGAGATCGGCGCATCCGAGCGTTTCGAGATGACGCTTCGCGATCCGCTGACCGGAGAGAGCCTGACCGCCTCTTATTCGACCATAAGCTTACCCGAACGAGGATAATCGGCATGTCGACGACCAAGGTTCATCAGGAATTCTTCAAGCTCGACCTGGACGAAGGCTGGCACACGCCCGAAGGCTATCCGTCGGGCATCAAGCAGAAGATCGTCGCCGGCAGTCTGGACGAGGCGGCGGGTAAGGGAAACCGCACCCGCCTTCTGCGCTTCGACCCTGGTGTCTATACGACCGCCCCGTTCGTTCACGCCTATTGGGAAGAGGTCTTTCTCCTTGCGGGCGACCTGATCGTTGGCAACGACATCAATGGAGAGGGCGGAGAAGAATTCACCGGCTACACCTATGCGGTTCGCCCGCCCGGCATCTACCACGGCCCGTTCAAGTCGAAGCACGGCTGCCTGCTTCTCGAGACCCACTATTACTAGGATCCGGCCCTGGGTGACATCACCCACCTGGCTGTCGCCTCCCTGGACAGGAAATGCCTATGTTGAAGCTCGCCGTTCCCGATCTGGTGTCGAATTCGTACTTTCCCGCCGAAGCGGCGATCGAACTCGGCTTCTTCAAGAAGGCTGGGCTCGACGTGTCGCTCGAGCTCATCTTCCCGGTCGACCGGGCCTACCGCGCCTTGCGTGACGGCGACGTCGATATCGTGGCCGGTTCCGCGCATTCGGCGCTGGCGGCATTTCCAGGATTCGAAGGCGCCAAGCTGCTCTGCGCCCAAGCCCAGGGCATGTACTGGTTCCTGGTCATGCATACGGATTTCAAGGCATCACGCCACGACTTGTCGGTGGTGAGAGGCAAGCGCATTGGCGCTGCACCGTGGGTCGAGATGGGGTTGCGTCGGCTGCTGGTCGAGAGCGGGATCGAGACCGACACCGTGACCATCATGCCGGTTCCATCGAAGCCTGGTCAGACGGTGAATTTCGGATTGAACGCGGCCAAGGCGCTCGAAGAGCGGCTGATCGATGGGTTCTGGGCAAACGGGATGGCCGCCGAACTGGCGGTTCGAGATGGGATAGGATCGGTCGTCGCCGATGTTCGGCGAGACGGCCCACCTTCTGCATTTGAATTCACATTTGCGTCGATCGCCACGCGGGCGTCCTTTGCTGCCGACAGGCCCCAAGAGGCGGCCGCGATCGTCTCAGCGATCGTTGAAACTCACGCGGCGCTGAAACAGGACGTCGACCTCGCAGGCAAAGTCGGACGTAGGCTTTTCCCCGGTAGAGCGGCGGACCTCATAGTCGATCTCATTCGTCGCGACCTGCCCTTCTACGATGCGTCCGTCTCAAGACGTGCGGTTGAAGGTATGAGCCGCTTTGCACGCGATCTGGGTATCCTCAACGCAGATCTGTCCTACGACAGCGTGGTGTGCACCGAGCTGTCCGATTTGTGGATTCCGTCCCAGCGCGCTGCACAAACGTCCGATTGATGCCGTGAGGTCAATGCTGCGACAGCAAACAAACCATCACATCAATCCTTGTCGAAGAACCTGTCGTCGCGCTCGGCAACCTTGAGTTCGGCGACGGCGAATTCGCTGTTGCGTGATAGTCTGGTGAACATGGATTGCGCGGACGCCAGGTCCGCCGCGGTGATGCCCGCGAACAACACGTCGTTTACCTGCCGGACGAACGCGGTCACCGATATGACGGCGGCTTCGCCTTCGGGCGTGAGGCTGACCAGGACGCTGCGACGATCATCGTCTGCCGCAACCTTGTTCAGCAACCCTTTGCGAATGAGGCGTCCAACTTCCGTCGTGACATGCGTGGAAGCGAGATGGACATAGTTCGAGAGCCGCTTGATGGTGACGCCGCCTTCTCCTTGGCGGTAAGCAACCCCAACGAGTACCGCAAATTGTGACCCAGTCAGCCCGATTGCCCGGCCAAAGGCTTCCCGGCACATCGCCAGCCTGCCGAGCACCTCGACAAACAGATAGATCACTTGCCGAAAATTGTCGTCGCTTCCGTCGACCAGCAACTCGGCATGGGAAACCGTCACAGGAGGAACGAACGCACGAGCCTTGGTCTTCCTCTTGGGAGGCGGGCCTTTCTTCGCAGGGCGCTCGACGGACTTGTTCTTCAGCGCCGCCATTATCCAATCATCTCCATGACATTCTTCATCGCATAGGCTCTATCGTGAAAGGCAGGCTTGACCACCGCGCTCTCCGTGAAACAACAAAGAAGACAATACATTCGAAACATATGTTTATAGGGTAATCTTTCGGATAGCAATTTCGACGGCTACGGTGGGAGCATTTTCCACACTGAAATTCGTTGTAAAGCCAGACATGATGAAAACTCGGATGGYGTCTCCTATCTTGCCGCGCCGCCTTGAGAGCGGTCAGCTTCTCAACCTGCGAGCCAGTTTATCAACTGGTCGCTTCACCACGGACCTATGGTCACGAGCCGCGATCGAGCCACGAGTTGACGCGGGTAAGCCTTATGAATTAATATACATTTTGTATGCTATGGCGAACTCGAAAGGTTCGACGAAGCCGACATTTTTTCGCCGGGACCATGTTCTGGCACGACCCAATCAGCGCGGAGTGAACCAGAATGACGTCGTACATGGCTGCTCTACCAACCCACCGAACCCTCTTTTATGGCGGCCAATGGCACGAGGCGATGGATGGCGCTGTTGACGAGATCATCAACCCGGCTACGGGGGAAAGTTTGGGAAATGCCGCGGCGGCGAGCAAAGCGGATGTTGATAAGGCAGTTCGCGCGGCCACCGCGGGATTCAAGATCTGGCGGCAGGTCAAATTGTCCGAAAGGGCGGCTATTGTCAGGGAGGCAGCGAGGATCATCCGCGCGAATTCGGAGAGGATTACCCTGACGGACTCGGCCGATTCCGGTGGCCCTTTCAAGAGAATGATCCGTGACGCCGAGGCAGGTGCGGCGACATTCGAGTTTTTTGCGGGACTGGCAACCGAGTTAAAAGGGAACACGATTCCGTTCAGCCACGATTCGCTCAATTATTCCGTCCGTGAGCCATTGGGCGTGGTGGTGCGTATCAATGCTTTCAATCACCCCTTCCTGTTCGCCGCGCAACGTGCCGCTGCGCCTCTCGTGGCTGGAAATGCTGTTGTCATCAAGCCGCCAGTACAGGCTCCTTTGTCGACCCTGCTCTTCGCCGAGTTGATCGGCCACCTGTTTCCGGACGGTGTGTTGAGCGTACTTCC
>NZ_JBFULQ010000536.1:0-3654 GCF_054049815.1 Mesorhizobium sp. P5_C1
GAGTAGTCCCTCGCCGCCGGGCAGTCGCTTTCCTCGTCGAGCGGACGCGGATCGTCGGCATGGCGGGCGTTGCGCAGATTGACCTTGCCGCGCCTGGTGTAGGCAAGGCCGTGCCGGCCGGCCCGCGTCGGCATCACGCAATCGAACATGTCGATGCCGCGCGCCACCGATTTCAGGATATCGTCAGGGGTGCCGACGCCCATCAGATAGCGCGGCTTGTTTTCAGGCAGTTCCGGACAGGTGATCTCGAGCATCTCGAGCATCACCGCTTGCGGCTCGCCGACGGCCAGGCCGCCGACCGCATAACCCTTCAACTCCATCGCGCTCAATGCCTGAGCCGAACGCACCCTGAGAGCAGCGTTGTCACCGCCTTGCACGATGCCGAACATCGCCTTGCCCGTCTGGTCGCCGAACGCCGTCTTGCAGCGCTCTGCCCAGCGCAGCGACAGCTCCATGGCGCGCTCGATCTCCTTCAACTCGGCCGGTAGCGCCGTGCATTCGTCGAGCTGCATCTGGATATCGGAATCGAGCAAACCCTGGATTTCGATCGAGCGCTCCGGCGACATCTCGTAGGCGGCGCCGTCAATGTGCGAGCGGAAGGTGACGCCTTTTTCGGTCAGCTTCCTCAGCTTGGACAGCGACATCACCTGGAAACCGCCGCTGTCAGTCAGGATCGGATGCGGCCAGCGGGCGAATTCGTGCAAGCCCCCCAGCCGCGCCACACGCTCGGCGCCAGGCCGCAGCATCAAATGGTAGGTGTTGCCCAGGATGATGTCGGCGCCAAGGCCGCGCACCTGGTCCATATACATCGTCTTGACCGTACCGCCGGTGCCGACCGGCATGAAGGCAGGCGTGCGGATTTCGCCGCGCGGCATGTCGATCACACCGCGCCGCGCCTTGCCGTCCGTCGCCAGAACCTTGAAGCTGAACGGCTTAGCCATTGAATTCCTTGTCATGAACCGGGGCGCCAGGTGCCTGCTTGTCGAGCGACTGGCGGTATTGGATGCAGCCACGCATGAATCTGGGCCAGGGCGGCACGGCGATCGACGGCTCGGTCTTCTCCGGCAGCAGGTCCCACAGATCCGGGTGATGCCAGCACAAATCATGGCCGGTGGCGTCGCGATGCTGGCGAATGCCGGTGCGCAATTTCTTCACTTCCGCGATCAGTGCATCGCGGTCCAGGCTCACGAGATCATCGTCCATCGCTCATCTCCGCTCGATAAAGCAGGCTTGCGTCTCCATAGGAGTAGAACCTGTAGCGGTTCTCGATGGCATGCGCATAGGCCGCACGCATCGTATCGAGACCACTGAAGGCCGAGACCAGCATGAACAGGGTCGAGCGCGGCAGATGAAAATTGGTCATCAACATGTCAGCGGTGCGAAAGCGGTAGCCGGGCGTGATGAAAATGTCGGTCGGACCGGACCATGCAACCAAGGTACCGTCAGCCCGCGCCGCGCTTTCCAGCAGGCGCAGCGAGGTCGTGCCGACAGCGACGATGCGGCCGCCCCTCGCCTTGACCGCGTTGAGCGCGTCGGCGGTCGCCTCGCTGACCGAGCCGGTCTCGGCGTGCATCTTGTGGTCGGCGGTGTCATCCGCCTTCACCGGCAGGAACGTGCCGGCGCCGACATGCAAGGTGACGAAGCGGCGCTCGACCCCCTTGGCGTCGAGCGCCGCAAAAAGCTCCGGCGTGAAATGCAGGCCTGCCGTGGGTGCGGCAACGGCGCCTTCTTCCCGGGCATAGATGGTCTGGTAGTCGGCCCGGTCGCGTTCGTCGTCGTCGCGCTTCGAGGCGATATAAGGCGGCAGCGGAATATGGCCGACCGCATGCAGCGCTTCGTCCAGGAAGGGCCCCGACAGGTCGAAGCCAAGCAGCGCCTCGCCGCCCTCGCCTTTCTCGATCACGGTGGCGTCGAGCTGGCCGAGGAAACAGGAATTGCCATCATGGCCGAAATGGATACGGTCACCGGCGGCAATGCGCTTGCCCGGCCGCATGAAGGCCAGCCAGCGGTCTGGCGCCATGCGCATATGCAGCGTGGCTTCGACCTGAGCCTGTGCCTCGCCGCGTCGTCGGATGCCCTTCAGTTGCGCCGGAATGACCTTGGTGTCGTTGAAGACCAGAACGTCGTTAGCCCTGAGCAGGGACGGCAGGTCGCCAACCGCCCGGTCTTCGAGCCCTTCACCGGGCTTGATCACCAGCATCTTGGCGCTGTCGCGCGGCTCTGCCGGGCGAAGCGCGATACGCTCCTCCGGTAGGTCGAAGTCAAACAGATCGACGCGCATCAGTAGAGCCGGACGAGCAGCGCTCCGGCCAGCAGCAGCACCGCGCCGGCGACGCGGCCGAGCGAGATTTCACGCACCGCGACGCCGAGGAAGCCAACGCGGTCGATAAGCATGCCGGCCAGCAACTGTCCTGCCACCAGAAAGGCCATCAGGGCGGCGGCGCCGATGCGCGGCGTCAGGATCGTCGACAGCGTCACATAGAAGCCGCCAAGCATGCCGCCGGCGATGAACAGCCACGGTGCCGGCGCCTTCCAGTCGAGCGTGATGCCTTGCAGCTTCACCACCGCGACGGAAATGATGCCGAGCACCACCGCGCCCGACAGGAACGAAAACGCAGCCGCCGCGACCGGGAGCCCCAGCCCGCGCGCCAACTGCGAATTGATCGGCGCCTGAATGGCAATGAAGGCGCCGGACAGGATGCCGAGAAGCGACCAGACGACGCCCATCATTGACGTTTTGCCTTACTTGACGTCGGCCGCGACCTTCAGCGACACGATCTTGTCGGGATCCGGCACCGGCTCGCCGCGCTTGATCTTGTCGACATTGTCCATGCCTTCGATGACCTGGCCCCAGACCGTGTACTGGCGGTTGAGGAAGGCGGCATCGTCGAAGCAGATGAAGAACTGCGAATTGGCCGAGTTCGGGTTTTGCGAACGGGCCATCGAACAGGTGCCGCGCCCATGGTTGGCATTGGAGAATTCAGCCTTGAGGTCGGGCTTGTCGGAGCCGCCCATGCCGGCACGCGACGGAGCAAAGGAGGGCTTGCTGGAATTGCCGAACTTGACGTCGCCGGTCTGCGCCATGAAGCCGTCGATGACGCGGTGGAAGACCACGCCGTCATAGRMGCCTTCGCGTGCCAGTTCCTTGATACGGGCGACATGGCCGGGCGCCAGGTCGGGGAAAAGTTCGATGACGACGTTGCCCTTGGTCGTCTCCATGATGAGCGCGTTTTCGCGGTCCTTGATCTCGGCCATGTCAGATATCCTTTTCAGAAAACAGAGTTATTCGACAACTTTACTTGTCTGCGGCGATGCGCACCTTGAGCATCCGGTCAGGGTCGGTGACCGTGCCATTGTCCGCTTCGTCGCCCTTCTTGATGTGGTCCACCAGTTCCATGCCGCTGACGACGGTGCCGACGATGGTGTATTGGCCATCGAGGGGCGGCGCCGGCGCGAACATGATGAAGAACTGCGAATTGGCGGAGTTGGGGTCCTGCGAGCGGGCCATGCCAACCACGCCGCGCTTGTAGTGTTCGGTCTGCGAGAATTCGGCCGGCAGGTCGGGTTGATCGGAACCGCCGGTGCCGACGGCCTCGGCGCTAAAACCCTTCTTCATGTTACCGAACTTGACGTCGCCGGTCTGCGCCATGAAGC
>NZ_JBFULQ010000537.1:0-3654 GCF_054049815.1 Mesorhizobium sp. P5_C1
AGCCGAGTTCGGCTTCAGCACCGTAGACGAAGTTCTCCTGCTGCCACTGGTAGCCGCCGAAGGCACTCCCGACGAAACCCTTGGTATCGGTTTCAACGCCGAAATCCCTTTCCTTGGTACGGCCGCTGAAGCCATAGCCGAGGTTGATACCGGCATAGGGGCCGGCCCAGGACGCGACAGGCAATTCAGCAACCGGTGCGGGTGCCGGCGGCTCTTCCTGAACGACGTCGGCGGCATAGGCAGTTCCACTGAGGGCGAAGAGCCCGAGCGCCACGGCCAGCGGCCGTGCGAATTTGAGATTGGCTTGCATTGTTCTTTACTCCTTAAGCCACAGGACACAGGCTTGTTTCTCACGATCGCCATCGACCCGTCCGGGGGGTGAAACGGATCTGGCGTTCGTCGGTTCCAAATGTCGTGTCAAAATGCGGCTGAAGCGAACCTGAACTTGGGTCATTCCCCGGCGCGAATGAGGCTGAAACTTGACGTTGCATCTTCGCAACAGCGAAATGGCAGGAGCAGTGTCATGCTGCGCTGCACACCGCTTGGTGCAAGGAGTCCAGCGTCCTATACTGCGGTCGGACGGCTCCTGGTCCAGGACGAGTCGGAGTACCCAATCGGTGGGTTCGCCACAATGCTGCCCAAGGTGCGAACGCCATTTAACGCCTGCCAGGCCATATTTCGCCGGCATCGGGTTTTCGGGCCGAAATTGAGGATTGACACCCTATGAGCATAGCCACTGCCACGGCGCTGGTGACGGGCGGGGCGAAACGGATCGGCAGGGCGATCGTCGAGGATCTCGCCGCCCATGGTTTTGCCGTCGCCATCCACTGCAATCGGTCGCGCGACGAAGCGGATGCAATGGCCGGGCTCATCAACCGGAGCGGTGGCCGTGCCGCCGTGGTCGCCGCCGACTTGACCGACATGGACGCCGCCGGTGACCTCGTAGGCCAGGTGGAAGCAGCGCTCGGGCCGCTGTCCCTGCTGGTCAACAATGCATCGCTGTTCGAGGACGATTCGGTTCTGGACTTCGACTGGCGGGCCTGGGACCGGCACTTTGCCGTGCATGTGAAGACGCCGGCGCTGCTGGCGCAGACCTTCGCCCGGGCGTTGCCGCAGGGACAAGAGGGCCTGATCGTCAACATCATCGATCAGCGCGTCTGGCGGCCGACGCCGCGTTATTTCTCCTATGCGCTGTCCAAGTCGACGCTGTGGACGGCCACGCAGATGATGGCGCAAGCGCTCGGTCCCCGCATCCGCGTCAATGCCATTGGCCCGGGGCCGACCCTGAAGAACGCCAGCCAGGACGACAGCGATTTTGCCGCGCAGGTCGAGGGTCTGATTCTCAAGCGCGGCCCGGAATTGCCGGAATTCGGGGCCACCATCCGCTATCTCTGGGAAGCGCGCTCTGTCACCGGCCAGATGATCGCGCTCGATGGCGGCCAGCATCTTGCATGGCAGACGCCCGATGTGACAGGCATGGCGGAATGAGTCCCGTAGATCAGAAAAGCAAGCCACGCAGTGGCGCCGACGACATGCCTCCCGAAGTCGAACTCGACCTTGAGGACGAGGCGGTGGAGGAGATCGTCGAACCCGCCGGGCCCGACATAGCCTTCACCGCCATCGACTGGACGCCGCATGCCGGCGACGCCGAAGGCATGGTCGGCGCCGAGGTGATCCAGACGCTGGTCAAGCGGCTGCCCAACGCGCCTGGCGTCTACCGCATGATGAATGCCGCCGGCGATGTGCTTTATGTCGGCAAGGCCCGCAGCCTGAAGAAGCGCGTCACCAACTACGCACAGGGCAGGTTCCACACCAGCCGCATCGGCCGCATGGTTCGCGAGACGTCGACGATGGAGTTCGTCGTCACCCGCACCGAGATCGAAGCGCTGCTGCTCGAAGCCAATCTTATCAAGCGCTTGCGGCCGCGATTCAATGTGCTGMTGCGCGACGACAAGTCGTTTCCCTATATTCTCCTGACCGGCGACCATGTCTCGCCCGGCATCTACAAGCACCGCGGCGCGCGGTCGCGCAAAGGTGACTATTTCGGCCCCTTTGCCTCCGCCGGTGCGGTCGGCCGCACCATCAATTCGCTGCAGCGCGCCTTCCTGCTGCGCAGTTGCACCAACTCCTTCTACGAGAACCGGACGCGGCCGTGCCTGCTCTACCAGATCAAGCGTTGCGCCGGCCCCTGCACCGGAGAGGTTTCGCACGAGGGCTATGCCGAGTTGGTCGGTGAGGCGAAGGACTTCTTGTCTGGCCGCAGCCAGAAGGTGAAGACGGAAATCTCGGCCGCCATGCAACAGGCCTCGGAAGATCTCGATTTCGAGCGCGCCGCCATCTATCGCGACCGGCTGGCGGCGCTGTCGCATGTGCAGAGCCACCAGGGCATCAACCCGGCGACCGTCGACGAAGCCGATGTCTTCGCCATCCATCAGGAAGGCGGCCAGGTCTGCATCCAGGTGTTCTTCTTCCGCACCGGCCAGAACTGGGGCAACCGCGCCTATTTCCCCAAGGCCGATCCGGCGCTGGAGGGATCGGAAGTGCTGGGCTCGTTCCTGGCGCAATTCTATGACGACAAGCCGACACCTCGCACCATTCTTCTGTCGCGCCCCGTCGAGGACCAGGACCTGCTGGCCGAAGCGCTCTCCACCCGCGCCGGCCGCAAGGTCGCGATTTCGGTGCCGCAGCGCGGCGAGAAGAAGGACCTGACCGACAACGCCCTGCAGAACGCCCGCGAGGCGCTCGGCCGCCGGCTGGCCGAGACCTCGACGCAAGGCCGGCTGCTCGCCGGTTTTGCCGAGACCTTCGGCTTGCCCAAGCCTCCGGTGCGCATCGAGGTCTACGACAACTCGCACATCATGGGCACCAATGCCGTCGGCGCCATGGTCGTTGCCGGGCCGGAAGGCTTCGTCAAGAACCAGTATCGAAAGTTCAACATCCGCTCGACCGAGATCACGCCGGGCGACGATTTCGGCATGATGCGCGAGGTGATGGAGCGGCGTTTCTCGCGGCTGCTCAAGGAGCATGGCGATGTCGTCGTGGCCGATGATGCCCCAGCAGGCGAGGCGGCCGATGATATCGAGGACGACATCTCCGGCAGCTTCCCGGCCTGGCCCGACGTCATCCTGATCGACGGCGGCCAGGGTCAGATGACGGCGGTGCGCAAGATCCTCTCGGATCTCGGCATCGAGGACCGCGTCGTGGCCATCGGCATCGCCAAGGGCCAGGACCGCGATGCCGGCCGCGAGCGCTTCTTCGTCAGGGGCAAGGACTCGTTTTCGCTGCCGGTTCGCGATCCCGTCCTCTACTTTGTCCAGCGGCTGCGCGACGAGGTCCACCGTTTCGCCATCGGTTCGCACCGTGCGCGCCGCAAGAAGGAGATGGTCAAGAGCCCGCTCGACGAGATCAGCGGCATCGGCCCCGGCCGCAAGCGCGCCCTGCTTATGCATTTCGGCACCGCCAAGGCGGTCAGCCGTGCCGCCATCGAGGATCTAAGGAAAGTCGACGGCATTTCCGAACAGGTGGCGAAACTGGTCTACAACCATTTTCATGAGAGCTAAGGGATTCGGTCGTTTTCGGCTGGCCAATCGATTTTGGCCTGTTGACCCCCTACATTGGCTTCTGATTTGAGTAGGCACGCAGAAAGAGTTCCCC
>NZ_JBFULQ010000538.1:0-3652 GCF_054049815.1 Mesorhizobium sp. P5_C1
GAAGTCGTCCAGACCCTCTGCCACCGGAACGTCGGCCTTCAGCGTCACCAACTGGCGTGAAATGCGCGCTTTGTCTGCATTGGCGATAATCGATTCGCGCCTTTTGTCCTGCTTGATCTCGCCGGCGCGGGCCAGCAGCCCGTCGAGGTCGCCAAACTGCTCCAGCAGTTGCGCCGCCGTCTTCGGCCCGATGCCGGGCACGCCGGGCACATTGTCGACGGAATCACCGGTCAGCGCCTGCAGGTCGACCATCTTTTCCGGCGGCACACCCCATTTCTCGATGACTTCCGGAATGCCAATCTGGCGGTCCTTCATCGGGTCGTACATGCCGACCGTGTCGCCGACCAACTGCATCAGGTCCTTGTCGGAGGAGATAATGGTGGTGTCGCCGCCCGCTTCGCGGGCCAGCCTGGCATAAGTGGCGATCAGGTCGTCGGCCTCGTAGCCTTCGATCTCGATGCAAGGCAGGTTGAACGCCCTGGTCGCCTGGCGGATCAGGCCGAATTGCGGGATCAAGTCTTCCGGCGGCGCCGAGCGGTTAGCCTTGTATTCGGGGTAGAGATCGTTGCGGAAGGTTTTCGAGGAATAATCGAAAATAACGGCGAAATGCGTCGGCACAATGCCTACATCGGTGTTGCGGGCATCCAGCATCAGCTTCCACAGCATGTTGCAGAAGCCGGAAACGGCGCCGACCGGCAGGCCGTCGGATTTGCGGGTCAGCGGTGGCAGTGCATGATAGGCACGGAAGATGTAACCGGAGCCGTCGATAAGGAAGAGATGATCGCCTTTTTTCATGTCGGCAGGGATAGCGCGGCTCGATGCTGCGGTCCATGCCAAAGGCGCCGGCACCCAYCGGTTCCGGCAACACCCTGAGAGAATGGCAGCGGCCGGACTGCTCACGTCCATGTTACAAAAGTGTAATTTTCATGCCCTTGAATCGCCACGTTCAAAGACCCAAATAAACGTCATCGGCAGTTTTCGCCGAAGTCCGGAGCAAGGCCCGTCCCCCGCCTATCCCGGACACCTGCGGCAGCCTATCCCCCCTCTCCGGGCTGCCGCATCGTTTCGAGTAGAAGGCCGCCGTGGTTCCCCCTCCACCACGGCGGTCTTTTTTTGTCGTTCGAGGGGCATTGCGCGCCTTGGTCCAATCGTCCCGGGCTTTTCGTTCGCCCAGTCTGCCTTTACGGTCCCGGCACTGAATCGAAAGGCTTCACAAATGTCCGCAGTTTCCTCCGTTCTCGATCGCCTCGACAAGAATCTCGACCAGAGCCTTGAGCGCCTGTTCGGCCTGCTCAGGATCAAGTCGATCTCCACCGATCCGGCCTATGGCGCCGACTGCCGCAAGGCGGCGGAATGGCTGGTGGCAGAGCTCAAGCTGATCGGTTTCGAGGCCAGCGTGCGCGACACGCCCGGATACCCGATGGTCGTTGCGCATCATGATGGACCAGCCGGCTCCCCGCATGTGCTGTTCTACGGCCACTACGACGTGCAGCCGGTCGATCCGATCGAATTGTGGGAAAGCGATCCGTTTTCGCCCGCGGTCAAGGAAATCGAGCCCGGCCGCAAGGTGATCACCGGGCGTGGTTCGGCCGACGACAAGGGCCAGTTGATGACCTTCGTCGAGGCTTGCCGGGCCTGGAAGCAGGTGCATGGCAATTTGCCGTGCCGCATCACCATCCTGTTCGAGGGCGAGGAGGAATCCGGCTCACCGTCGCTGAAACCGTTCCTCGAAGCCAATGCGGACGAGCTGAAGGCCGATTTCGCGCTGGTCTGCGATACCAGCATGTGGGACCGCGACACGCCGTCGATCTGCGTCGGGCTGCGCGGAATGGTCGGTGAGGAGATCACGGTGAAGGCCGCCGATCGCGACCTGCATTCGGGCCTCTATGGCGGTGCCGCCGCCAACCCGATCCGCATCCTGGCCAAGGTTTTGGCTGATATCCACGACAAGGACGGCCACATCACCATTCCAGGCTTCTATGACGGCGTCGAGGAAACGCCGTCGCAGATCCTGAAATCATGGGAGACGCTTGGCGAGACGGCCGAGATGTTCCTCGGACCCGTCGGCCTGTCGATCCCGTCGGGTGAGAAGGGCCGCTCGGTGCTGGAACTGACGTGGGCGCGGCCGACGGCCGAGTTCAACGGCATCATCGGCGGCTACACCGGCAAGGGCTTCAAGACGGTGATCGCGGCGGAAGCCTCGGCAAAGGTCTCGTTCCGCCTCGTCCACAAGCAGGACCCGGCGAAGACCCGCGCTGCGTTCCAGAAGTTCGTCAGGGAGCGCATTCCGGCCGACTGTTCGGTCGAATTCCACCCGCATGGCGGCTCGCCGGCAATCCAGCTTTCCTATGACTCGCCGTTCCTGGCCAAGGCCAAGAACGCGCTGTCCGACGAATGGCCGAAGCCGGCGGTGACGACGGGCGGCGGCGGCTCGATTCCCGTCGTTGGCGACTTCCAGACTTATCTCGGCATGGAATCGCTGCTGGTCGGCTTCGGCCTCGACGATGACCGCATCCACTCGCCCAACGAGAAATACGAGCTGAGCTCCTTCCACAAGGGCCAGCGTTCGTGGGCGCGGATTCTGGAGGCGTTGACGCGCTGAGGCGGCGGGACCCCAGTTTTCCTGTTGATTTTTCAGCGGATCGCGGCGAGGACGGGCCACGAGATAAAAGCGCTGCGGCGTCCCTTGCGCTTCAAGGCACGCCGCAGGCTCGACCGGAGAAGACAATGGCCGACATCCGTTTCCACAAAAATGACCTGCCCGACCTGTCGCACTACAATGTCGGGGCGGTGGCCATCGACACCGAGACGCTGGGGCTCAACCCGCATCGCGACCGGCTGTGCGTGGTGCAGATTTCGCCGGGCGACGGCACAGCCGACGTGATCCAGATCGCGCCGGGCCAGAAGAAGGCGCCTAATCTCGTCAGCCTGCTGAGAAATCGCGGCGTGACCAAGTTGTTCCACTACGGCCGCTTCGACCTTGCCGTGCTTTACAATGCGTTCGGGGTGATGCCCGAGCCGGTGTTCTGCACCAAGATCGCCTCGCGGCTGACCCGCACCTACACCGACCGGCACGGGTTGAAGGACATCTGCTTCGAGCTTCTCGGCGTCGGCCTGTCGAAGGCGCAGCAATCGTCGGACTGGGCGGCCGAGACGCTGTCGCCCGAACAGCTCGAATACGCTGCTTCCGATGTGCTCTATTTGCACCGTTTGCGCGATGTGCTGGCCGGGCGCCTGGCGCGAGACGGGCGCACCAAGGAGGCCGATGCCTGCTTCCGCTTCCTGCCGACGCGTGCCAAACTCGACCTCATGGGCTGGGACGAAGAGGATATCTTCGCCCACAGCTGATGACCTTGGTTAGGCCCTGCTGCCGGTGACCCGTTTGGAACCAGATGCAGGGCGCCGCGTTGTGTCGGCTGAGTCTGGTCTGTTCAAAGGGGGGACGACATGGCGGACAGAAAGCCGATAGCGACCGCGCCGACCGACGGTTCAAAGGTCTCCGTCACCTGGAAGGACGGCGACGGCGTCATCAACGAATCCATCGCGCAATATCGCGACGACGGCTGGTGGGTCTACACCGACAGTCATACGCAAAAGAAGGTCGAGCCGACCAGTTGGCGGCCTGCCGCAAGCGACGATGACGACCAATGAG
>NZ_JBFULQ010000539.1:0-3636 GCF_054049815.1 Mesorhizobium sp. P5_C1
CGCCGGAAGTGCATCGGTCTTCATCTGATCGGGGCCGTTCGCGTGTCTCATTCAGCCATCACAGTACCTTTGAGGTATGCCATTTCTGTATGCTGTCGCGGATTGGACGTGCAGGAGACGCCCGAACGCCGGTCGTCAGTCGATGCCGAGTTTGGCACCGATGTCGGCGGCAAGCTGGTCTTCGGAATAGGTCGTGGTCACCCTGGATCCATCCAGATCGGCAAGGGCCTGCGCGATGGTTTCGTCGACGGGCGAGAAAAACCCGTTCTGTTTCGTTGCCAGGACGAAGATCTGGTCTCCGTCCCGGTTGCGGATGTCGCCGATATGATGAAGCTGGCGGCCGGTGTTCTGATCCTTGGAGATCACGCGGCCGTTCATGGTGACACGGATGGACGGGCTCGCTTCGGAGGCGGTTGCCACGCTGCCGCCGACATGGATGATCAGGCCTTCCGCCTTGGGTTGCTGGCGTGGCTGCCTGGAAGCTGAATAGCCGCCGCCGCTGATCTGGTCGGCAAGGCGAACGATGGTCGAGCGGTTCTGCTCGATCAGCCTTTTGACCTGGACGTCCTCGCGCCGCGGGCCATCCCGCTTGGAGATGATCTCAACCATGAATCCTCCCAGATTCGCTCGGGCTTGGCCGAGGGTACGGCTCACTTCTTGTTCTTTTGAGGTGAGCCTACACCGCCTCGGTGAGGTTCGCCATCGATAACATATAGCACCAGAGTTCCGGTCGCTGGTAGCAGGTGGCTGCTACACATTTGGAAGCGGACGACAAACGATAAATGACTTCAGGGTCGCCTGTGGGAGAGTCCGTGCGGCCGCACTGATCGATGTTGGCTGCCGATCCCTCAGGTGGGTACGAGCCCATAGGCAAGGCCCATCTTCGTCCTTGCCATGGTGGTTGATGACGCGTCCACCAGAAGGCGTTTGCCCCAGCTCTCGTCCCGATCGATTTGAAAGCCGACGTCGCGCAACATGGCAAACAGGCATTCCCTGTTGGGGACCCAGAAATTGGTGATGTCGCCGGCAAGTGTCCCTGCTTCGTAGTACTGCGCGACCGCGACGCCGGGCATCAGCTCCGGTTCGAACTGCGTTTCAACAAGCAGGCGGCTCCGACACAGCTGCGCAACGATGTTCAGCGCGCGCATCATATCGGGCAGATGGTAAAGAACACCTAGAAACAGGACGATATCGAACTCGCCAATATCGGAGCCGGGAATGTCGTACAGGTTCATCTGCCGGTAGTCGAATTCCAAACCGGTAAGTTGCTCCATGGCTTCGAATCCATGGCCATTCTTGGCCCGATAATCGACCACCGTTACCTGTGCTCCGCGGCGAGCCATGTTCATCGAAAAAAAGCCGTCCGACGGGCCTATGTCCAACACCTGCAGGCCGGTCATATCTTTAGGCAATCGCAGTTTTTCGAGCAGGAACTGGGGATCGTAGGAGCCCGGCGTGACCACGCCGGGGTACACTTCAAATTTGTGGTGCCAATGCGGCACCTTTGAAACGGTCGCGCGGGCTCTGTCTTGGTCACCGGAGGTCACTGGTGCTCTGGAGTGCATCTCTCTAATCTCCAATCCAAGTCCTGCTTCTATCAGGAGACAAAAATTTGCCCCGAACATCACATGCCGGTTATGTGCGCCAGGCGGCGACTATGCATGCGGGGTCCATCGTTGCCAACAGTTCAACTGATGTCCCCGACCGCAATCGGGAGCGCATGGCGCCGTCCCTCCGCAGGGTTCGATCGCCTTTTGGTGCCGGACGCGTATCCTTGGAACTCTTATGACCAGCAGAACCGCCATAGTTGTCGTCGGGATGCACCGCAGCGGCACGTCCGCGCTGGCGCGCATGCTCAGCCTTCTCGGTGCCTCCCTGCCGCGCAACCTCAACCCAGCGGGTCTGGGCAACGAGATCGGCCATTGGGAGCCGGAAGCCGCCGTGCGCCTCAACGACCAGATCCTGGATCTGGCGGAATCGCCCGTAAACGATGTCAAGGGACCGTCGAGCGAATGGCTGCAACGGCCCGCGGCACAAGCCTTCATCGACAGGTTGAAAGATCTGATCGTCGATGAATATGGCGACGATCCGCTCTTCGTGCTGAAGGATCCGCGGATCTCGCTCCTTTTTCCCTTGTGGCGCGCCGCGCTGGCCAAACTGGAAATACGGTGCGTCGCGGTCGTCATCTCGCGCAATCCCATGGAAGTCGCGCTTTCGCTGGCGAAGCGACAGAGCCTCGCAGGTGACTGGCAATCCTGGCCTCTGGAGCGGGGAGGCCTGCTGTGGTTGCGGTACAATCTGGCCGCCGAGGAACACACGCGCGACGTCGACAGGGCGTTCTGCGACTATTCGACGTTGCTGGACGACTGGAGGTCGGTCGCCCGCCGCCTCGGCGATGAACTCAAGATCGCGTGGCCAAGATCCATCCCGGATGCCGCTGCCGAGATCAATGGCTTTCTGTCGCGGGAACTGCGGCACCATCAAGAACCCGAGGATCTGGATTGCCGTCAGGGCGTGTGGTCTGCATGGATCGCGCCGATCTTTTCCGAACTGCGTGGCGCTGCCGAAGGCCGCGTGCCTGATCCGGCCGTTTTCGGCGCGGTGAAGCAGTCATTCGACGATGTCTATGCCGGCATTCAGCATCCGCCTGCGCCGCCGCGATCGTCAGGCCGCCTACGCGTCATGCGTCGGGGCGCGGGCAAGCGAAAAATATGCCTTGTCGGCGACCTGTTTTGGAAGCCTGTCCAGGGTGACGGCGCGGCGAGAGCCGCGGTTGGCGCCGCCATAGCCGCCGGCATCGACGTTTCCATCGTCGACATCGGCGCATTTACCGAGGCGGACGAGAATGCCTTCGCGGCCTTTGCCGAAAACCATTCCTTCGACATCGAACATCTCGACGCAGACGGCCCGCTGGACCAGCCGCCCTTTCTGGCTTCAACGATCCAGTTGTTGAGACACCTCCGCGCCAAGCACTTCGACGTCATTCTTTTTCAGGACCGGGATGGCCTTGGCCATGCCAGCGCCGTGGCAAAGCAGACGGGACTGACTTTCGACGGCGTGTCGCTGGCCGTTGTGGCCGTGGGAAGCGCCGACTGGATCAGGCGGCAGGAAGGCGAATTTCCATCAAGCCTGGTGACGATTGGCATCGAGCATCTGGAAAAAATCGAACTCGAGCGAAGCACCGCCCAGGCGATCATCGCCGCCAACAGCAATGCCGTGAAGGGCGAGGTCGGTCGATATGTACAAAGCTTGCAGGTCGCCCTGGAAGAGCGATCGAAAGATGCCAGGGAGGCAGCGCGTTACGCGAACTCCCTGGAAGACACATTGGCCCAGTTGCGGAAGGCGAACGAGGCCGCGGCCGAATACGCCAGAAGCCTTGAACAGTCCCGGGCCCAGGCCGAGGAGGCCGCCAGCGGCGATGCCCTGAAGGGCGAGGTTGGCCGATATGTGCACAGCTTGCAGGTCGCCCTGGAAGAGCGGTCGAAAAATGCCGAGGAGGCGGCGCGTTACGCGAGATCCCTTGAAGAGACGGTGGCTCAGCTGCGGGAGGCGAATGACGCCACGACCGAATACGCCAGAAGCCTAGAACAGTCGCGGGCCCAGACCGAGGAGGCGGCGCGTTACACGAGCTCCTTG
>NZ_JBFULQ010000540.1:0-3613 GCF_054049815.1 Mesorhizobium sp. P5_C1
ATCGAGCAGCGCGTCGGGAGAAGGTCTGGTTTCGTTGCGGCTGTCGTCCGGCATCAGCATCGATCATGGATGGCGCCGGGGGTAGTGTCGATCCCCGGCACCCACCATTCACTATTTCGCGGCGTCCAGCGCAAGGTTGAGACCGAGCACGTTGACCACCGGTTCTCCCATAAAGCCGAGTTCCCTGCCCTCGACCTGGCTGTCGACAAGCGCCTTGACCTTGGCCTCATCGACGCCCCTGGCCTTGGCCACCCGGGCCACCTGGAAGTAGGCCGCTTCCGGGCTGATGTGCGGATCGAGGCCGCTGCCGGACGTCGTCACCAGGTCCATCGGTACGGGCTGATTCGGATTCTCCGCTTTCAGCTTTTCGGCATCGCCCTTGATGCGGTCGATCAGCTTGGGGTTGGTCGGGCCGAGGTTGCTGCCGCTGGAGGCAGCGGCGTTGTAGCCGTCGCCTGCTGCCGAAGGGCGGCCATGGAAGTACTTGTCGCTGGCAAAGGCCTGGCCGATCAGTTCGGAGCCGACGACCTTGCCGTCTTTTTCGATCAGGCTGCCATTGGCCTGGCGCGGGAACAGCGCCTGGGCGATGCCGGTCATGCCAATCGGATAGATGAGGCCGGTCAGCACCGTGAAGAAGACGATCATGATGATCGCGGGTCTTATCTGGGTGAGCATGGACGTATTCCTTAAGCGAGGCCGAGGGCGGTGACGATCATGTCGATCGCCTTGATGCCGACGAAGGGGACGATGATGCCGCCGAGGCCGTAGACAAGCAGGTTGCGGCTGAGCAGCGCGCCGGCGCCGATGGCACGATATTTGACACCTTTCAGCGACAGCGGGATCAGCGCGATGATGATCAGCGCGTTGAAGATGATGGCCGACAGGATAGCGCTTTGCGRCGTCGCCAGATGCATGATGTTGAGCGCCTGCAGCGGGCCGGTCGTTTGCCCCGGCGCGACGTAGAACACGGCGAACATCGCCGGGATGATGGCGAAGTACTTGGCGACGTCGTTGGCGATCGAGAAGGTGGTCAGCGAACCGCGCGTCATCAGCAGCGCCTTGCCGATCTCGACGATCTCGATCAGCTTGGTCGGATCGCTGTCGAGGTCGACCATGTTGCCGGCCTCGCGCGCGGCGACCGTGCCGGTGTTCATGGCGACGCCGACATCGGCCTGGGCAAGGGCCGGCGCGTCGTTGGTGCCGTCGCCGCACATGGCGACAAGCTTGCCCTTGGCCTGCTCGTCGCGGATCAGCTTCAGCTTGTCCTCGGGCGTCGCCTGGGCGAGGAAGTCGTCGACGCCGGCTTCCGCGGCGATCGCCGCGGCCGTCATCGGGTTGTCGCCGGTGATCATCACCGTACGGATGCCCATCTTGCGCAGTTCGGCGAAGCGCTCCCGGATGCCGCCCTTGACGATGTCCTTGAGATGGACGACGCCCAGCAAGCGCCCGTCACGCTCGACCGCCAGCGGCGTGCCGCCCGACTTCGCGATCTCGTCGGCGATCGCCTGGAGGTCCCTGACGGTATCGCTGCCGGGCCGTGTGGCGTGGGCTGCGACCGTCGACTGGCTGACATGGGCGAGCACGGAATCGACCGCGCCCTTGCGCACCGAGGAGCCGTCGATATCGACGCCGCTCATCCGGGTCTGCGCGGTGAAGGGCACGAAGGTGGCGTGCAGCGTTGCCATGTCGCGGGCGCGGATGGCGTATTTCTCCTTGGCCAGCACGACGATCGAACGGCCTTCCGGCGTTTCATCGGCAAGCGAAGCGAGCTGGGCGGCGTCGGCCAGTTCCTGCTCGGTGACGCCCTTGACCGGGCGAAACTCGGTCGCCTGGCGGTTGCCGAGCGTGATGGTGCCGGTCTTGTCGAGCAGCAGCGTGTCGACGTCGCCGGCCGCCTCGACGGCGCGTCCGGACATCGCCAGCACGTTGAAGCGCACCAGGCGGTCCATACCAGCGATGCCGATGGCAGACAGCAATGCGCCGATAGTGGTCGGGATCAGGGTGACGAACAGCGCGACCAGCACGGTTACCGAGATGTAGCCACCCGAATAGGAAGCGAAGCTCGGGATCGTCGCCGTCGCCAGCACGAAGATCAGCGTCATGCCGACGAGCAGGATGTTGAGCGCGATCTCGTTCGGCGTCTTCTGGCGTTCCGCGCCTTCGACCAGCGAGATCATGCGGTCGAGGAAGGTATGGCCCGATGCCGCGGTGATGCGCACGCGGATCCAGTCGGACAGCACCTGTGTGCCGCCGGTGACCGCCGAACGGTCGCCGCCGGATTCGCGGATGACTGGCGCGGATTCGCCTGTTATCGCCGCTTCGTTGACGGAAGCGACGCCTTCGATCACTTCGCCGTCCGACGGGATGATGTCGCCGGCCTCGACCAGCACGGCATCGCCAACCTTGAGGCTGGTGCCGGGCACGAGTTTGTATTTCGTGCGATCTTCGCCGGTCAAAAGCTTGGCCTGGGTTTCGGTGCGGGCCTTGCGCAGCGAATCCGCCTGGGCCTTGCCGCGGCCTTCGGCGACAGCTTCGGCGAAATTGGCGAACAGCACGGTGAACCACAGCCAGATGATGATCTGCAGCGTGAAGCTGAAATCGCCACCGCCGGTGATCAGATCCCTGACGAACAGCACGGTCGTAAGCGCCGAAACGACGGCGACGACGAACATCACCGGATTTCTGATGAGGGTGCGCGGGTTCAATTTCTTGAAGGCCCCGCCGATAGCGGGCAAGAGGATGCTAGCATCCATGATGCTCGMGGATTTTGAGTGGCTCATTTTGGAGCTCCGGCTTCGCTGTTGTTGGATGGCACCGATCGATCGGATGCCGAAAAGGGCGGCCCATAGACCAGCAGCCAGATCACGATCATGACCGCCGCAATGCCCAGGAACGTGGATACGCTCGGGAAGGGAGGGGGAGTTGCCTCCCCCTCATTATCGGCCTTGGGCCGAGCCTTGCGACGCGTGGTGTTGAACCAGGACATGACTTCTATCCAAGACGGGGCGGCATCAGAATGTCTGCCCATGGATCATTGCCAGGTGTTCGACGATCGGCCCGATCGCCAGTGCCGGGAAGAAGGTCAGGCCGACGACGATCAGGATGACGCCAACCAGCAGGCCGACGAACAGCGGGCCATCGGTCGGGAACGTGCCCGCCGAGGCCGGGACCGTCTTCTTGGCCACCAGCGAGCCGGCAATGGCCAGCGCCGGAATGATGACCAGGAAACGTCCCATCAGCATGGTGATGCCGAGCGTGATGTTGTACCAGGGCGTGTTGCCGCTGAGGCCGCCAAAGGCCGAGCCGTTGTTCGCTGCCGCCGAGGTATAGGCGTAGAGTATCTCGGAGAAGCCATGCGGCCCGCCATTGGCGATGGATGCCACAGCGCTCGGCAGGACCACGGCGATGGCCGTGAAGACCAGCATCGCCAGCGGCAGGCAGAGGATGGCCAGCATCGCCATMTTGACTTCCTTGGCTTCGATCTTCTTGCCGAGATATTCGGGCGTGCGGCCAACCATCAGTCCGGCAACGAAGACGGCGACGACGATGAACATCAGGATGCCGTAGAAGCCGGCACCGACGCCGCCGACGATGACTTCGCCGAGCTGCATGT
>NZ_JBFULQ010000541.1:0-3606 GCF_054049815.1 Mesorhizobium sp. P5_C1
CGCTGCGCGCCGATCCACCTTCTCCCACAAGGGGAGAAGGGGAGAGTCGCCCGCCCAATCCGGATCACACTCCCTACCCCGACGGCAACACCTGCAGTGTCTGCTCGTCAAACAACGGCTCGTCCTGACCTATGCGGACGAACAGCAGCTTGCGCGCTGCCCCAGCTGGTACCTCGAAATACTGGATGCCGTCGGGCATTTCACCCCAGTCGCCGCAGGGCGGGTCCGGAACCTCGTTGGGATCGGTCTTCGCTTCCAGCTCTTTCGCATAAGCAGCGTCGGGGCTGAATGTGTAGCGCTTGATGCCGGCGGGCACGGTGCCCTCCGTGTAAGGCGCCAGCACGCAGCGGGCGCTGACGGCCTTGTCGGTCTTTTCGCGGAACAGGCGCTGCAATGAGGCCTCTGCGGTTTCGCCGGGCTTAATGTCATACAACTCGACAAGAGGATCGGCCGCGCCGCCATCGCTGTATTTGATGGCGAGAGCGTTGCCGGTGAATTCGAAGTGGATCTGGCGGAAGCCGAAATCGCAGCGCTGCACCCAGGCGGCAAGCCCGACAGTTTTGTCCGTCAACTTCTCCCAGACGCATTTGTCGATGGGCGGGCGCGACGGAGCCGGCTCGTCCGCACGTGCCACCGCCGATACCGCCACGCATCCAAACAGGGCACAGGCCCAGGTGATCGATCTCATGGCGCTATTCATCGCTGCATCCTGTCAAAGTAAAGGCGTCCCATGCCGAGCCATTGGGATTGGCGTTGGCGAAATCGGCCCATTCGGTGAAAGCGGCGCCGAAATCGGGCAGCAACAGGCCTTTCGGCGCTGGTGTCGCTTCGCTCGAATTCAACTGCTCGGCGCCGCCGCCGGTCAAGGCATAGACCTGTCCATCCCATATCCTGCACAGGCCGCTGCCATCCTGCAGGCCGGCTTCGCGGTCGTCGTCGGTGCAGGTGTGGCGGATGGTGCCGAGCGGAAACGAATTCTTGCCATTCGTCCAAGTGATGTCGGCTGGCAGGCGGGTGTCGGTATGGGGAACGGTCAGCGAAAACACCTCGGCCGTCAGCGCCGCCGGCTCGTTGGCGAGCGGCCGAAATTGCAGAACGGCGCCCGAGCGCGGCTCGCGGTAGGTGGCGTGGCTCAGCAGACATTCCCCGGCGCTCGCCGTCTGCAGCGAGCCGAGCAGGCCCAGGAACACAACGGCCAGTTTGCGAATGATCACAGGATGTCTCCGGGGAGCGTTTTGGAAGCCAAAAACCGGTCCTCACACCAGCCCGACCAGAAAGGCAGCGCCGCCGAGAAATCCCGCCGAACAGACCCACAACAGCCAGAGCCCGCGCACCCGGCATTCGAGCACGGCCGAGCCGGGGTTGGCGGGATCATAGTGCACGTCGACCTTGCTGCCCTCGACGTAGCGACGCGCCTGGCCACCGACGAGGCCGGGCAGCGAAGCCGTGACCGTGGCGCCGAAGGTGACGCGGTCGGCGCTGTAGCGCTGGCCGGCGACGCCATAGCTGTAGACGATGCGAGATTTGAAAACAGTGCGCCAGCGTTGATAGCTTGAATGGCTTCGCAGCGCCTGCAGACCTGACGCATCGATGCGGCCGGCGGCGACCGGCCATTTTGCCGCCTGCTCGGCAAGCGACTTCTGGGCAAAGCCCATGCGCAGGGCGAACAGGCCCATGAACAGCAGCAATGCCGCGGCACCGAGGTTTTGTGGTTTGGGCAGATGCGGCCGGATCGCCTCGAGCACGCCGCCGACGGAAAACACCAGAACCGCCGTGCCGATCACCAAACCGGCCGAGAGCTGGGCCATGAACTTRAAGGCACCATCCGGCATGGTGCGCTCGATTACGGCTTTGCTCGGGTCGGCTGGATTGTAGAAGACGGTCACCTCCGCGCCGCGGGGAAACTGCGCAAGGGTTTCGGGGACTTCAAAGTTCCCCAAATTCTCCTTCACGCTGTAGCGCGAGCTTTGAAATTTCTTGCCGCCGACTTTGTATTCGAAGGTGATGGCCGGGAAATTGCGCATCTCAGTGGTATCGGTGCTGTCCGAGCCAGCGCCCGAGCTTCTGACCTCACGCGCCTCGACGCGTGACGAGATGATCTTTCCCGGCGTCGGCAACCAGCGGCTGAGGGTCTGCACCTCGCGCCACTTCACGAAGGTGATGAGCGACAGCATGCCGGAGACCGCGCAGGCAAAGCCGACAAGCAGAAATTTGAGTTCCAGCTCCACCCWGATCCCCCCGGAGTGCAGGAACAGGCACTAGACAGCACTGCGGCGGCAATGTCTCGCCTATTCGCAAAAATCGGAGGTGACGGATCCAGTCACGACGGTCTCACGGCCAGGAACGTGTTCCACTCTTCGTTGTTGCGGCCGATGTTGAAGTCGTCCCTGATGAGGACCAGCCCGGCGCTTTCGATGCGGGCCGCAAAGTCGTCCCTGCGCCAGTAGACGGTATGATATTCGCCGCTCGTCTCACCATCGCCATTGCGCATCGATACGAGGAACGCGCCGCCTGGCCGCAGCGACCCGGCTATCTTGGCAAGGACCTGGTCGGTCTGGTCGCGAGGCACATGGATCAGGACGCACAGGGCCAAGACTGCGTCGTAGGGGCCGCCGAGATCATCGGTGATGAGATCGAGCAGTTCACCGTGCTTGCCGCGCGCGGCCTGCAGCTCAAGAAACCGCCTTGTCGCGTCGGTGCGCCGAACCCTAGCGCCCAAGGTCTCCAGAAAGTCGGCGTCGTATCCCGCTCCCGACCCGACTTCCAGAATCTGGCCGCCTGTGCCGGCGATCGCCACGAGGCGCCTTAGCGCTGCCTGCTCCCTCGGGTTGGGAACATGCCGCACGACTGCATCATACTGTTCCGCATAATCCTCGTAGGAGGAGATCGTCTGACGGCTCTTCGCCAGGGCCTCCGCAGATACGCTCATCCTTTCCTCCCGTTTGCACCGGTCAATGCACTCAAGTCAGCGGGGCACGCAAGTCAGCGGGGCACGCAAGTCAACGGGTGCTGCCGGCAGAGGCGTGTCCGTCGAGCACGCCGATATCGCGCAGGAAATGATCCGACAGCGCACGGTGGTCGAGCAGGCCACGCGTGCGGGGTCTGAACGGAGCGGTGAAGAGGTCGAGCACCGGACGACGAAGTGTGTTGTAGAGGGTCATTGCCGTGTCCTTTCGGGTTCGAGTTGATGACCAGAGTATGCCTGTTCACGGCCTTGGCTTCCAATCGAACGTCGCGTAGCATGCATCAGGAGGATTGATGCGTCATGAGTTGGGAGCTACCACCACTGGGCGCCATTCGCGTCTTTGAAGCCGCGGCGCGGCTGGGCAGTTTCACCAAGGCGGCCGAGGAACTCGGCATGACACAGTCGGCGGCCAGCTATCAGATCAAGGTGCTGGAAGAGCGCGCCGGAACGCCTCTTTTTATAAGAAAAACAAGGCAAATCGCCTTGACCGAAGCTGGACAGCAATTGGCGCCGCACGCAACGGGCGCCTTCTCGACCCTGGCCGATGCGTGGGTCGCCACAAAAGGTGGAGCGACTGGCGTGCTGTCCGTCACAACCTCGGAAACATTCGCATCGAACTGGCTGGCCGTGTGGCTCGGAAC
>NZ_JBFULQ010000542.1:0-3599 GCF_054049815.1 Mesorhizobium sp. P5_C1
GGGCAAAGCGGTCATTGCAACGGACTTTTCGGGAAGCAAGGACTTTGTCAGCACGCAGACTGGTTTTCCAATTCCATACCGTTTGATCGGCGTGGAGCCCGATCAATACCCGTATTTCATCGAGGGGCAGAAATGGGCCGATCCAGACATAGACGAAGCTGCTCGGGTCATGGTGCAACTTGCGGATAATATTGAGGCCGTCACCGCGGTCGGCGAGCGCGCCCGGACTTACATGGCTCAAGTGCACAGCCCGGAGGCGGTCGGCAAGGTGATCGCAAATCGCCTTCAAGACGTCCAAGGATACAGGAATTCCATCCTGAATACCTAGAGCAGGCGAGGGCGCCGCACCGAGACGAGTGGGGTGAGCCGCGTGCGGCCGCAACTCGATCCAGCGGGCAGGGCTTTGTGGGCTTGGGATGGTGATCGCGCGTTTGCGGAACAGCAGTGAGCTGGCGTTAAGCTTTCGGTAACCCTCCTAAGTCGAAGACCAAAAAAGACATTGGCTTCTCGTCCCCTCCATAGATGCTGGGGCTGGCATCGAGTCGAGGAGCAAGACCACAATGACCACCGTCCTGAACGCCTATGGCGTTCCACTCGCCTACAGCGGATCCTCGACAAAATGGTACTCGGCCACGAATTCCGGCCCGGCGCTTTATGGCAGCATCTACAACGACTCGCTCTATGGCGACGGCAACGTCAGCGTCACGATGTATGGCGGCAAGGGCGATGATATCTACTATCTGTATTCCACGAAGAACAAGGCGGTCGAGCTGGCCAACGAGGGCGTCGACACCATCTCGACCTGGATGAATTACAGGCTCCCGGCGCATTTCGAAAACCTGACTGTCACGGGCGACAAGCAATATGCTTTCGGAAACGAGCTGAACAACATCATCACCGGCGGTTCCGGCCAACAGACGCTCGACGGTTTGAAGGGCGACGACGTTCTCAAGGGCGGCTCCGGGGCGGACATTTTCATCGTCGCCCCCGGCAACGGCAGTGACCTGATCCTGGACTTCAGCGCCGACGATACGGTGCGCGTCGGGAGCTACGGCTTCACCTCCTTCGACCAGGTGCACGCCAATATGGTCCAGTCGGGAGCGAATGTCCGACTTGATCTATCCGGCAACGAGTTTCTCGTCTTCGCCAACAAGACGATCGACCAGTTCGCCGCGAGCCAGTTCGATCTCGCCTTGGACAGGTCGCATCTGCAACTCACCTTCGCGGACGAGTTCAACACACTGAACCTGCGGAATGGCTCGAGTGGCACCTGGAACACGAACTTCTGGTGGGGAGGCGCCAACGGCAGCTCGCTCACCGGCAACGGCGAGCTTCAATGGTATATCGATGCCAACTATGCCCCGACGAGTTCCGTCAAGCCGTTCAATATCCAGAACGGTGTTCTCACGATTACCGCCGCCAAGGCCCCAGACGCTATCAAACCCTACATAAACAACTACCAATACACGTCAGGTTTGCTGACGACGCACGACTCCTTCGCGCAGACCTACGGTTATTTCGAAATTCGGGCCGACATGCCCGAAAAACAGGGCGCATGGCCGGCCTTCTGGCTTCTGCCGGCGGACGGCTCCTGGCCACCGGAGTTGGACGCCATAGAGATGACCGGTCAGGATCCAAACAAGCTCCTTTTGACAAGCCACACGAACGAGACGGGAACGCACACAACAGTATCCTCCACGCCCTATGTCGCCGATACCGGAGGGTTCCACAAATACGGGGTGCTGTGGACGGAAAACGAACTCGTCTGGTATTTCGACAACGTCGAAGTGGCGCATGCCGCAACGCCTGCCGACATGCACGAGCCGATGTATATGCTGGTCGATCTCGCGGTTGGCGGCATCGCGGGAACGCCCGCCGACGGGCTTGCGACACCTGCGGAGATGCAGATCGACTACATCCATGCCTACTCGTTGCACGATTGGATTGTCTAGGCGCAACCTGACGGTGGATGGTGGGTCGGTCAGGAAATCAAGGGCAGTAACCAAGCGCGCCTGACCGCCAATATCCCTAGAACACGCCACCAATGCCTATGCCCGCACCAATGTCCGGCGGGGGCGCTGCGGGGCGTTGCGGGGCGGCCTGTGACCGTTTCGCGGCCTTGCGGCCGGAGCTGGTTTGCGAGGGGTCGGCTTCCGACGCAACTTTAGCCGGCTTGGCCTTTACGATGACCGGCTGCTTGCAGATTCTGCCGGAGCGCAGGAAGAGATCGCCGAGCAAGCCGACGGTCGGCTCGGTCGTCGATGCGACCTGTTTGGTGTTTCTGTAGTAGTCGGTAAGGGCGCGGATGGAGCCGGTGCCCCAATCGCCGTCAACCTGCATCCGGTAGCAACCCACGCGACGAAGTTCCGTCTGGATGCTGCGCGCAAGATCGCCAGCCTTGTCCTTTTCCGCTTCGCCCGGCGATGCGCCGACAATGAGGGTTTCGAGGCCGGAGACGACGTTTTGGCGAGCATCTTCAACACTTTCAGCTGGCGACAGATTGGCGACCTGAGTGCCGACCGGCTCGGGTGCACCGGTTGACGGTGCCGGAATCTCGACCGACCGCAACGTCTGCCCGACGACGAGCACGGCAGTTTGCAGGTCGCTGGAGGCAAGCTCGACCTGCAATCTCTTCTTGGCGATGGGGTCGGCCAGAATTCGCGAAAGGCTTGCGCTCAACTGTGCCGGATCGAGTGCCTGCTGCTCCGTGAAATAGAACTGCTCGCGCAGGTTCGATTGATCCCACGGCACTTGACGGCCAACCGTCAATGCTTCGGTTTCGTTTCGGACGCGGATCATCATGTCGGAGACGCTCAGTCCGGGGATTTCGAGATTCTTCAGCAACGCAACGGTGAACGGGCTGTTCTCGCCGCCGCCATCGGCCGTGACATTGCCGGGCTGCGTGGCAAAGGCAACGAACGTGTTTTCACCGACGTCGACTTGCGCCAGACCATTGCCCGCGCCGGCGCCGGGACCGAGCGGATTGTTGCGGCACGCGTCCAGGAATATGAATGTCTGGCGGTCCCGGCGCGCGAACCTGGCGATGACGTCATTCAGCTTGATGGCGCTGGCCACCAGTTTTTCCAGGCTTTCGGGATCGGGCGTGTCGACCGGGAGCAGGTAGTTTTCACCATTCAACTGCACGCCATGGCCGGCATAGAAAATCAAGACTGCACTGGCGGTCGGCAACTTTGCATCGGCGTCTCGAAGCAGTTTGGTGAAACCCTCGGTCGAGAGATCGGTTCCCGTCAGGACCTCGAAATTCAGCCGCTTCAGGCTCTCCGAAAGTCGTGTCGCATCGTTTGCCGCATTGGGGAGATGCTCGAGCCGGGTGCTTTGATAGTTCGAATTGCCGATGACGATCGCCAGCCGGTTGCGCGGCTGCGGCGACGGGTTCTGCTCGACCGCGGCGCGAGCGCCAGCCGAGCCAAAAAGCACGAGAAGCAGAAGCAGCGGGATGCGAAGCAGGAGTTTGTGGCAATGGGTCATATCAGTATGCCCGTTCCGGTCTGCGTCAATCCTGGTCTTGCAACCTTCGAAGCGCACCCCACGCAAATACAGTCATGCCTGAGCGTATGGACCCCGTGCCGCCAAAGGCC
>NZ_JBFULQ010000543.1:0-3595 GCF_054049815.1 Mesorhizobium sp. P5_C1
TGGTCAGCCTGGGCATTGGCAGCCCGGGCGAGGGAGATGGTCATGCTGGACAGGATCGCGGAGTTCTTCGTCTTCGGTTTCGTGCCTCTGGTCGTCGGCATATTGGCCGTGCCGGAACTGTCTGCTGCCGCCGAAAATGCCGTGCGGGGCGAGGTGATCTATCGCGAGCGCATCGCCTTGCCGCCCAGTGCCGTGCTCTCCGTGCAGCTTGCCGATGTCTCGCTGGCCGACGCGCCGGCCACGATCATCGGCGAGCAGAATATGAAGCCGGCCGGCCAGGTGCCGATCAGCTTCGAGATCAAATTCGATCCCTCCGTCATCCGGTCGCAGATGACCTACGCCTTGCAAGCCCGCATTACCGTCGACGGCAAGCTCCTGTTCATCTCCGATATGCGCCATCAGGTCGATCCGCTGACCGACGTGCCGCAGACCATCATGCTGAAGATGGTCACGCCGAGCGCCGAGCAGACGGCTTCTGTCATTGGTCAGATCTGGCTGGTCGACTATGTCGACGGCATTGGCGCCATCGCCGCGCCGCAAGCCACGTTCAGGATCAGCGAGGCCGGTAAGGCGGGCGGCAGCGGTCCCTGCAACACCTATTTCGCCACCGCCAAGGTCGAAGGCCAGGCGATCGCGATCAGGGACATCGGTTCGACCTACAAGGCCTGCGCGCCCGAGGTGATGGCTGAGGAGAAGGCGCTGTTCGATGCATTGACCAAGGCGGCGTCATACAGCGTCGGCGACGGCAAGCTCGTCATATCGGACAAGGATGGCCGTGAGATCCTGCGCTTCAGCGCCGCAAGCTGATGCCCGGTCCGGCGTCACCCCGGCGCGGCGAGAGCCGATCGTTGCGTCAATGAAAAAGGCCGGCGAGACGCCGGCCTTTTTACAGGGTCCAAGGTCTGGACTGTCGTGTCAGCCGACGATCTCGGTGTCCGAGAACMAGTACTTGATCTCTTCTGCTGCCGTCTCCGGCGCATCGGAGCCGTGCACCGAGTTCTCGCCGATCGACAGCGCATGCACCTTGCGGATGGTGCCTTCGGCGGCATTGGCCGGGTTGGTGGCGCCCATCACTTCGCGGTTCCTGGCAATGGCGTTCTCGCCTTCCAGCACCTGCACGATGGTCGGTGCCGACGACATGAACTCCACCAGCTCGCCGAAGAACGGACGGTCCTTGTGGACGGCATAAAAGCCTTCCGCCTCACGACGGCTCATCCAGACCCGGCGCGAGGCGATGACGCGCAAGCCGGCCTCTTCCAGCATCCTGGTGATGGCGCCGGTGAGGTTGCGCCGGGTAGCGTCCGGCTTGATCATGGAAAAGGTGCGTTCGAGCGCCATGGGTCGTCCTTGTGATGAGAATGGAATTGAGAGTGGCGGGCTCTATACAAGCCGCCCGGCCCATTGCCAAGGGGTGAGGCCAAAGGGGCGAGGGACGGTCCGCGAAGCGGACAGAAAGCCAATTCCGAGCAATGAACGCCCGGAGCGATGTGAAGGGCCGGAGCAACTGTGCGTTTCTGTGTCAGGCCGGCGCCGATGAGGCGGACTCAGCAGGCGAGATCGGATGGCTGTCATGCGATGCTTTGCTTGCTATAGTTGCGTGTCGGCGCCGCGCTGAAGTCGGCCCGAAGGGAGACAACATGATCATGGCAGACGATCGGCAGGAACGCATTCGCAACCGCGCGCATCAGATCTGGCTGGAAGAGGGACAACCGGCCGGTCAGCATGATCGCCATTGGCATCAGGCGGTAGCCGACATCGACCAGGAGGATGCCGGGGGGAAGTCGGCAGCCAAAAAGGCAGCTGGCGCCGGCAAGGCAAAAGCCGCTCCCAAGGCAAAAGCCGCCCCCAAGGTGGCGAAGCCTGCCACAAAGACCAGCACGCCAAAAAAAGCGGCAGCCAAGTAGGCTTGGCTATCTCGCAGCTGGCCTTCCCCGCAAGGGATTGACAGCCTGCGTGGCTGCCCAGCGCCAGGTCAGGCGCGACGGCGTCACGCCGCCGCCACCTTTCGTGCCAGCCCGCCGTGCAGGTCGAGGCAGCGGGCGAACCATTGCGCCACCACGTCGCTGTCGTCGAGCAGCTGGTAGGGCGAGGCTATGCGCGCCCATTGCAGGGCGCCAAAAACGATGTAGTCGGCGAACAGCGGCGACGCGCCGCCAATATAGGGCTGGTAGCCGAGCATTGAGCGCAGCGGCTCCAATGCAGTGCGGAATGTTGCCAGCCCGGCGTCGCGCGCGGTGACGATATCCTCCAGCTTCCTGCCAAGGCATTGCTCGCGGCTCTGGCGGAAATAAGCGGCGTTCTCCTCGTCCTGCATGACGTGGAGGTCGATGATCGCCGCGGTGGTGACATAGGGATGGATGGTCAGCTGCGACCAGCGTTCGATGAAGCGCGCCATCGCCTTGCCGCCTTCGCCGCCAAACAGCGTCGGCCGATCCGGATAGGCTTCGTCGAGATAGAGCGCGATGGCGAAGGAATCGGCGACGACCGTCTCGCCGTCGCGGATCACCGGAACGGCTTTCGAAACGCCGCCCTCGACAGCGGGCACCTCGAGAAAGCGCGTCGGTGCGGTCGAAATGTCGAGCCCCTTGTGCGCAAGCGCCATCGCCACCTTCCAGCAATGCGGGCTGAACGGACGGCCAGCGTCGCGTCCGACGAGGTCATAGAGCAGAATGGTCATTGGCGTTGGGGCCCTCGCGGGTTAGGTAGGCCCCGCATCGATGCGAGCCGAGGGGAAGCCATGAGACAGCATTTCATGATGTTTGCGGCCTATAATCAATGGGCCAACAACCGCATCTATGATGCCGCGGCCGAACTCGACGAAGAGGAATTCAACCGCAATGTCGGCGCCTTCTTCGGCTCGATGATGGGTACGCTCAACCACCTGCTGACAGCCGACCGCATCTGGATGAAGCGCTTCACCGGCGAGGGCGACGCGCCGACGACGCTGGATGCCGTCCTGCACCGGGGCTTGCCCGGCCTGCGGATGGCGCGTGAAGCCGAGGACAAGAGGATCATCGACTGGGTCGGCGGCCTCAGCGACAAGGCTTTGACGGGCCGCTTCACCTATATGACGGTCTCGGACATGCGCACGGTCTCGCAGAGGCTGGCGCCGGCGCTCGATCATGTCTTCAACCACCAGACACATCACCGCGGCCAGGCGCACACGATCCTGACCATCCTGGGACGGCCAAGCCTGGGTCTGGATCTGATGCTCTTCCAGCGCACCGAGGAGGGCAGGGCTTTCGCCTGATCCCTGTTGGGGGCTGATCGAAGTTCAGCCGGCGGTCTCGCTGTCCAACTGGTTCTGCGTCAGTGCGGCTTCGGCTGCGATCCACTGCTTGAACAGCGATACCTTGCGAGCGTGCAGCGTCTTGTCGGGGCAGACGAAATACCACCCCGCCGTATTCGGCTGGTGCACCTTGAATGGAGCCAMCAGCCTTTCGGCCCGGATATCGCTGGCCATATAGGCACGATTGGCTACGGCGAATCCCAGTCCGGCGCTAGCCGCCTCGTAGGACATCATGCAGGAATCGAAATAGATGCTTTTGGTCTCCCGGAGCACGAAGCCGGCGCCGGCGAAGTCGAGCCATGATTG
>NZ_JBFULQ010000544.1:0-3592 GCF_054049815.1 Mesorhizobium sp. P5_C1
GTTGGTGGACGAAATACGTCTTCTCGCAGGACGCCAAGGTCATCGCCATCCAATATTCGGCGACAGCGACGGGGATAGGCCTGGTCGCCCTGGTGCTGTCCTGGCTGATGCGGCTGCAGCTCGGCTTCCCCGGTACGTTCGACTTCATCACTCCGGAAGCCTACTACCAGTTCATCACCATGCACGGCATGATCATGGTGATCTACCTGCTCACCGCCCTCTTCCTCGGCGGCTTTGGCAACTATCTGATCCCATTGATGGTCGGCGCGCGTGACATGGTCTTTCCCTATGTCAACATGCTGAGCTACTGGATCTACCTTCTCGCCGTGCTGGTTCTGGTGTCGAGCTTCTTTGCGCCAGGCGGACCGACTGGGGCCGGCTGGACGCTCTACCCGCCGCAGGCCATCATGAGCGGCACACCTGGCGGCCAGGACTGGGGCATCATCCTGATGCTGTCCTCGCTGATCCTGTTCATCATCGGCTTCACGATGGGCGGCCTGAACTATGTGGTGACTGTGCTGCAGGGCCGTACGCGCGGCATGACAATGATGCGCCTGCCGCTGACCGTCTGGGGCATCTTCACCGCGACCGTCATGGCCCTGCTCGCCTTTCCGGCGCTGTTCGTCGCCTGCGTGATGATGCTGCTCGACCGCGCCCTCGGCACCAGCTTCTTCATGCCGGCGATCTCCGAGATGGGCGAGCAACTGCAGCACAATGGCGGCAGCCCGATCCTGTTCCAGCACCTGTTCTGGTTCTTCGGCCATCCCGAGGTCTACATCGTGGCGCTGCCGGCGTTCGGCATCGTATCCGACCTGATCAGCACCCATGCACGCAAGAACATCTTCGGCTACCGGATGATGGTCTGGGCCATCGTCGGCATTGGCGCGCTGAGCTTCGTSGTCTGGGCGCACCACATGTACGTCAGCGGCATGGACCCCTATTTTGGCTTCTTCTTCGCCACCACGACGCTGATCATCGCCGTTCCGACCGCCATCAAGGTCTACAATTGGGTGCTGACCCTATGGAGGGGCGACATCCATCTCACCATACCCATGCTCTTTGCCCTGGCGTTCATCGTCACCTTTGTAAATGGCGGGCTGACCGGGTTGTTTCTCGGCAATGTCGTCGTCGATGTTCCGCTGTCCGACACGATGTTCGTCGTCGCCCATTTCCATATGGTCATGGGTGTCGCCCCGATCCTCGTGGTTTTTGGCGCGATCTACCATTGGTACCCGAAGGTCACCGGCCGGATGCTCGACGAGACGTTGGGCCGGTTCCATTTCTGGGTCACCTTCCTCGGCGCCTACCTGATTTTCTTCCCCATGCACTACCTCGGCCTGATGGGCGTGCCGCGGCGCTACGCTGAACTGACCGACATGACCATCATGACGGAGTCGGCCCACCACCTGAACTCGTTCATCAGCATCATGGCCTTCATCGTCGGCTTTGCCCAAATGGTGTTCCTGTTCAATCTGATCTGGAGCATCCGCCATGGCCGCGAGGCCGGCGGCAATCCGTGGCGGGCCACGACCCTCGAATGGCAGACGCCGCATACACCGCCGACGCACGGCAATTTCGGCAAGGACCTGCCGATCGTCTATCGCTGGCCCTATGACTACAGCGTACCGGGCGCCAAGGAGGATTTCATCCCGCAGAACATGCCGGGCACCTTCGGCCCCTCGAGGGAGCCGGCATGAGCGTCATCCTGGTCTTCCTGCTCGTCATTGCCGGGTTTGCCGGATGGTGGCTTTCGCACCAGCGGCTGACCGCCAAGCCATGGCTAGAACAAGGTCTGGCCGGCGATTTTGTCGGCCTCGACCGGTCGGCGCTGCCCACCGCCAAGATCGGCCTCGGCGTCTTCCTCGCCGTCGTCGGCTGCCTGTTTTCGCTGTTCACCAGCGCTTACTTCATGCGCATGGGCCTGTCGGACTGGCGGCCTCTGCCGCTGCCGCGCCTGCTCTGGCTGAACACGGGCGTGCTGGTCCTGAGCAGCATCGCGCTGCAATGCGCCGTGGTGGCGGCACGCAACGGTCAGATCGACATGGTCAGGCTCTGCCTTGCGACGGCCGGGCTCACGGCGCTTGCCTTCCTGATCGRACAGCTCATGGCATGGCGGCAGATGACCGACGACGGCTATCTGCTGAGCTCGAATCCGGCCAACAGCTTTTTCTACCTGATCACCGGCATGCATGGCCTGCACATACTGGGCGGGCTGGTGGGCCTGGGCAGAACAACTGTCGGCGCATGGAACGGAGCACGACCCGAGCGGCTTCGCCTCGGCGTCGAACTGTGCGCCATGTACTGGCATTTCCTGCTCTTCGTCTGGCTCGCCATCTTTGCCCTGCTGGCCGGCTGGGCCGCTACGTTCATCGACATTTGCCGACAGTTGCTGACCTGAAGGGATCAAGCGGATGGCAGAGACACTGACGCAGATCGGCAAGACGGAGCCGCGGCCCTCAGGCTGGCAAKGCATTGCCGCCGACTGGTCCTCGGATCAGCGTGCGTTCAAGAACGTGTCCTGGGGCAAGGCCATGATGTGGATCTTCCTGCTCAGCGACACCTTCATCTTCGGCTGCTTCCTGCTCTCCTACATGACCGCGCGTATGTCGACACGCGTGCCGTGGCCCAATCCGAGCGAAGTCTTTGCGCTTCGCATCGGCGGCTCGGATATCCCGCTTATCCTGATTGCCATCATGACCTTCGTGCTGATCTCAAGCAGCGGAACGATGGCCATGGCTGTCAATTTCGGCTATCGCCGCGACCGCCGCAAGACGGCAATCCTCATGCTTCTGACCGCGGCACTCGGCGCGACCTTTGTCGGCATGCAGGCCTTCGAATGGACCAAGCTGATCACTGAAGGGGTGCGGCCCTGGGGCAATCCCTGGGGCGCGGCACAATTCGGTTCGTCTTTCTTCATGATCACCGGTTTCCACGGCACTCATGTGACGATTGGGGTGATCTTCCTGATCATCGTGGCGCGAAAGGTCTGGCGCGGCGATTTCGACACCGGACGGCGCGGCTTCTTCACCAGCCGCACGGGCCGCTACGAGAACGTCGAGATCAYGGGGCTSTACTGGCACTTCGTCGAYCTSGTCTGGGTSTTCATCTTCGCATTCTTCTATCTTTGGTGAGAGGCAGACATGGCAGAAGCAACCGCAAACGGCCTCGGACAACACGCGCTGCATGCTGGTCATGCACATGAGGCGCCGGCGGCCGTCGCCCACGCCGACGAGCATCAGGAACATCCGATCAAGCTCTATCTGGTGGTCTGGGCATGGCTGTTCATCCTCAGCACCTGCTCCTACCTGGTCGATTATTTCGGCCTGCAGGGCTATCTCAGATGGTCGCTGATCCTGATTTTCATGATCCTCAAGGCAGGGCTGATCGTGGCCGTCTTCATGCACATGGCCTGGGAGCGGCTGGCGCTGGCCTACGCGATCATCCTGCCGCCGATACTGGTGCTGGTGTTCACGACAATGATGGTCTTCGAAGCCGACTACACCCTTTTCAACAGGCTGGCGTTTTTCGGATCCGGGCACTGACGCGCAAACCCGTGCTTCGCGAACTCCGGCAAGGAGGCCAAGATGACGAT
>NZ_JBFULQ010000545.1:0-3580 GCF_054049815.1 Mesorhizobium sp. P5_C1
GATCACGGTAGCCAGCGCCACGTCACCCAAGACGAATATGCCCCCGACAATGAGCACGAGGCCAAGGAGAAGTCGAACCGATGTGGGTGGCAAAGTCGATGCGGTTCCATTCTCATAGGCAGTCATGGCTTCCTCCCCGATTGCTGGACTCCCTCATTGGTGTCGATCCCTGCCTTCGGCCGGACAGTGGCCCACTCCGCAATATGCTGGATCGCCGCGAATAGGGCCGGGATGATGAAAAGGCCGATCGTCGTTGCGGCCAGCATGCCGCCAAAGATTGTGACACCCACCGCCTGGCGCGCGCCGGCTCCTGCGCCGGTGGACACCGCCAGTGGAATAATGCCCAGAATGAAAGACAGAGCCGTCATCATCACAGCACGGAAACGTTGCTCGGCGCCAAGTCTTGCCGCTTCGTCGATCGGTTGCCCCTCCTCGCGGCGTTCCTTGGCGAATTCGACGATCAGGATGGCGTTCTTCGACGCCAGCCCGATGAGCAGCACGATGGCGATCTGCACATAAAGACTGTTTTGCAGTCCGAAAAGCATGAGCGCCCCAGTGGCGCCGAACAAGGCGGCTCCAAGGGACAGAATTACGGCGATTGGAAGCATCCAGCTTTYGTACTGCGCTACCAAGAACAGATAGGCGAACAGGAAGGCCAGTCCGAAGATCATGGTCTCCTGTCCGGCGCTGCGCCGTTCCTGGAACGACAGGCCGGACCACTCGTAGCCATAGCCGGCCGGCAGCGCCTGGGCCGCGACGCGTTCGATGGCATCCATCGCTGCCCCGGAACTGCCGCCTGGCGCGACTTGGCCGTTGATCTGTGCCGCTACCGAGAGGTTGTAGCGGGAGATGACGAAGGGCGCGAGCACAGTGCTGGTCGACACCACCGCCCTGAGCGGCACCATCGCACCCGTCCGGCTGCGAACATGGAGATTGAGGATATCCTCGGCGTCCCCGCGATGCTCGGCGTCAGCCTGCAGGTTGACTTGGAAAACTCGCCCCTGCAGCGTGAAATCGTTCACGTAACGAGACCCGAAGCTGGCGCCGATCGTCGAATAGATGTCGGACACGCTCACTCCAAGCGCTTCGGCGCGGGTCCGGTCGACATCGACATAAATCTGCGGCACATCGGCGCTGAAGGTAGTCGCCACACCGCCGATCTCCGGCGCCTGGTTGATCTCCGAAACGAATGCACGGACCACCGCCGCGATCTCCTCCGGCGGCTGGCCCTGCAAAGCCTGGAGGCGCAGATCGAGCCCACCGACCGCCCCGATGCCGGAAATGGCCGGTGGCGAAAAGACTGCAACATTGGCGCCCGGAATGGTTGAGAATTGCGCACGCAATCTTGCGAGGATGGCGTCCAGCCGCAGATCCGGCGTGTTGCGCTGATCCCAAGGATCCAGCGCCGCAACCACCATCGCTCCGTTGGGAGATTGTGTCCCCTGCACGATGCTGAAGCCTGCGACCGAAATGACGTTTTCGACGCCTTTCGTTGCCGACAGAGTCCGTTGAACCTCGCCGACAATCGCTCTCGTGCGATCGAGCGAGGCGGCATTCGGAAGCTGGATATCGACAAACAGGGCGCCCTGGTCCTCGTCCGGGAGGAAGGTAGCGGGAAGACCGCTGAACAGCAGGAAGGCACCCAGGAAGCAGGCGGCAAGCGCGGCGAGAGGTATGATCCACAGGCGCACCAGGAAACCGACCAGCCGACCATAGCCGACACGCGTCGCGTTCATGAAGCGCGCGAACCAGCCAAGTGGACCGCGCCGGTATCCGCTCTGTCCGCGCCTCAGCAGGATCGCGCTGAGTGCCGGGCTGAGCGTGAGGCCGACAACGGACGAGATGACCAGCGCCGCCGACAAGGTGACCGCGAACTGACGGTAAAGCTGCCCGCTTATGCCGGACAGGAAAGCTGTCGGGATCACCACGGCGAGGAGGACGAGCGTGGTGGAAATGATCGGACCCGTGATCTGCCCCATCGCCTTGCGGGCGGCCGCCGCCGTTTCGACCGCGGGGTCGTCCTCCATGACATGCTTGACGTTCTCGACGACAAGGATGGCATCGTCGGCGACCAGTCCGATCGCCAGCACCAGGGCTAGCAGCGAGATCGAGTTTATCGAATATCCGAACGCCAGCAGGATGGCGATGGCGCCCAGCATTGCGACGGGCATGGCCAGCGCCGAGACCAGGGTGGCTCGCCAGTCCTGCAAGAACAGATAGGTGACGACGAGCACGATCAGGAAAGCCTCGCCGAGGATCCGCACGATGAGCGAGAGGCTCGTACGGACAAACCGTGTCGCGTCGTAGACGACCTGGTACTGGAGGCCGGGCGGAAACGTGGGTGCAAGACGCTTTAGCTCGGCGAGCACAGCGTTGGCGGTCTGGATCGCGTTGGCTCCCGGCGCCTGGTTTATCTGAAGCATCGCCGTGTCATGCCCGGCGAAGCTCGCGCTCGATGAATAATTGCGCGCGCCGAGTTCGATGCGGGCGATGTCGTGCAACCGTACGATCGCTCCGGCCTCGCCGGTGCGCACGACGATGGCCCCGAATTCATCCGTGCTCATGAGGCGGCCGCGGGCCACGAGCGTATATTGCAGCTCGGTGCCTTCCCGCGCCGGTGGAGCCCCGGCCTGGCCAAGCGAGGCCTGGATGTTCTGCCGCTGAATGGCTGTGGCCACGTCATCGGCCGTTATGCCGAGCGCATCCATGCGTGCCGGATCCATCCATATGCGCATCGAGTATTCGGACGCGCCGACGACGGAAGCCTCGCCGACTCCGGTGACACGCGAGAGCGCATCGGCGATCGTTGTCGAGGTGAAATTGGTGATCTGCAGCACGTCGAGCTTGCTGTCCGGAGAATAGAAGGCGATGCCGAGTACGAAATCGGGCGATCTCGACCGCACCGACACGCCTTGCTGGGTGACCGCGGCCGGCAATTGAGAAATCGCCAATTGCGCCCTGTTCTGCACATTGACCTGCGCAATGTCTGGATCCGTGCCGACTTCAAACGTCACGGACAGCGAATATTGCCCGGCATTCGAACTTGTCGACGACATGTACATCATGTTGGGGACGCCATTGATGGCCGTCTCCAGAGGCCCGCCGACGACATCGGCTATTACTTCCGCGCTCGCGCCGGGATAGATCGCCGAGACGCTGACGGTGGGCGGCGTGATCTCTGGATATTGCTGCACCGGCAGCGAAAAAATGGCGATCGCGCCTGCAATCGAAATGACGATCGACAAGACAATCGCCAGCCGGGTCCGCGTGATGAAGAGATCGGAGATCATTGGCCATCGCCAATGGGCTGGCCTTGGCTCGGCTGAACCGTCATGCCTTCGACAAGACGCTGGATTCCCTGGACGACGACCTGCTCGCCGCCGCTGAGGCCAATGGTGACCGCCCAGCCATTGTCGACCCGTGCGCCCGTGTCGATGCGCCGTTGCGAGACGGTGTTGCTCTTGCCGAGCAGATAGACGAAGCGCCCCTCGCGATCCWGCAGCACCGCTGCCTGAGGTACTATCGGCAAGCGGGGCGCGTCTTTCTCCCGCACGTAGAGGGTGACGAACTGTCCCGGCAG